>JAAYHP010000121.1 GCA_012735355.1 Lysinibacillus sp.
GGAGGCTCGAGTCGGGCCCGTGGAAAGCGTCCCCGGAACGGAAATCAATTTTCAGTTTAATATCAAAAACTCATCATTTTCTTTTAAGAGAAAATGATGAGTTTTTACTTTTGTCCCAACCTCTTCAAATTGTTTCTTCAAATTTTGAAGAAATGTTTGAATTTATATGATTTTTGGAGATAATTGAAAAGGAAAATCTATCTTGGAAATTTCCTATAAAAATGTGATTTTTGAATAGAAAAGTGGTATTATTATTGCCAGGTTTATGAATTGTGGAGGTGTAATGAATGACAAAGTTAACGAAGGAAGAAGTAAAACACGTTGCAGAATTAGCTCGATTAGCAATTACAGAAGAAGAAGCTGAAAAATTCGCAGAGCAACTTGGACAAATTACAGAATACGTACAAACATTAAACGAATTAGATACGACGAATGTAGAGCCTACTACACACGTATTACCTCTAGTTAATGTTATGCGCGAAGATGTGGCTGAAAAAGGTTTAGAACTTGATAAAGTATTATTAAATGTAAAAGAACATGAAAATGGACTTGTAAAAGTTCCACCAATTTTAGAAGATTAATTTTTATCCAATATCCATATTAAGGGAGGGAACTTCATGACGTTATTAGAACGTTCATCTAAAGAATTACAAGAAGGTTTACATAATGGCGAATTTACCATTACAGATTTAACAAATGAAGTTTATAACAGAATCGAAGCGGTAGATGGAGATGTACAAGCCTTTCTAACATTAAATAAAGAAAAAGCTCTTGAGGAAGCAAAAGAAAAAGATCAAGTTCCTGTAAACGAGCGCGGACCACTTTTTGGACTTCCTATCGCAATCAAAGATAATATTCTTACTGAAGGACTTGAAACAACTTGTGCTTCTAAAATGTTAGAAGGATTTGTGCCAATTTTTGATGCGACAGTAATGAAAAAACTTCGCGAAGCAGGCATGATTACTGTAGGAAAAGTAAACTTAGATGAATTCGCAATGGGTTCATCAACTGAAACATCTTATTTTAAAACGACAAAAAATCCATGGAATTTTGAACATGTTCCAGGTGGTTCTTCCGGCGGTTCTGCAGCGAGCGTTGCAGCAGGTGAAGTACCTTTCGCACTAGGTACGGATACAGGTGGTTCTATTCGTCAACCAGCTGCTTTTTGTGGTGTAGTCGGCTTGAAACCTACGTATGGTCGCGTATCTCGCTTTGGTGCAGTAGCATTCGCTTCATCATTTGACCAAATTGGACCAATCACTCGCAATGTTTACGACAATGCATTACTACTTGAAGCAATTGCTGGTGAAGATCCTAACGATTCTACAAGCGCGAACGTGCCAGTACCAAATTATGTGTCCAAATTAGATGGTGACATTAAAGGACTTCGCGTCGCTGTTCCGAAAGAATTTTTAGGTGAAGGTGTAAGTGAAACAGTTCGCAAATCAGTAGAAGATGCTCTAGAAGTATTAAAAGGACTTGGCGCAACAGTGGAAGAAGTATCCCTTCCTCACTCCAAATATGCCCTAGCAGCATACTATATCCTTTCATCTTCTGAAGCTTCATCCAACATTGCTAGCTTCGATGGTATCCGTTATGGTTTCCGTGCAGAAGGCGTGAAAAACTTATTAGAACTTTACAAAGAAACTCGCGCCCAAGGCTTTGGCGATGAAGTAAAACGCCGTATCATGCTCGGTACGTATTCTTTATCAGCTGGAACTTACGATGCATACTACAAAAAAGCACAACAAGTTCGTACATTAATTAAAGCTGACTACGACAAAGTGTTTGAAGACTACGATGTAATTGTTGGTCCGACAACACCGTCACCAGCATTTAAAATTGGTGAAAACATCGATGATCCATTGATGATGTATGCAAACGATATTTTAACGATCCCAATTAACTTAGCTGGAGTACCTGCGATTTCGATTCCATGTGGATTTGATAACGGGCTTCCACTAGGTTTACAAATTATCGGTATACAGTTCGACGAAGAAACGGTTTATCGCGCAGCTTATGCATTCGAACAAGCGACAGAATACCATAAACAAACTCCTAGATTGGAGGGTAAATAATCATGAATTTTGAAACAGTCATTGGTTTAGAAGTACACGTAGAATTAAAAACAGAATCAAAAATTTTCTCTGCATCACCAAACTACTTCGGTGCAGGCCCAAACGAAAATACATCAGTGTATGACCTTGCTTACCCAGGAACGCTTCCTGTGTTAAATAAAAACGTGGTTGACCTTGCGATGAAAGCAGCCCTTGCTTTAAATATGAAAATCAACCAACATACAAAGTTCGACCGTAAAAACTATTTCTATCCGGATAATCCGAGCGGCTATCAAATTTCTCAATTCGATAAGCCAATTGGTTACGATGGATGGATTGAAATCGAAGTACCAGGAAAAGATGGCCAACCAGGCTATACAAAAAGAATCGGTATTACACGCCTTCACATGGAAGAAGATGCTGGTAAATTGCTACACGGAGATGGTTATTCACTAGTAGACTTTAACCGTAAAGGGACACCTCTTGTGGAAATCGTTTCTGAGCCAGATATTCGCACGCCAGAAGAGGCATATTTATACCTTGAAAAATTAAAATCTATTATTCAATACACTGGCGTTTCCGATGTGAAAATGGAGGAAGGTTCTCTTCGTTGTGACGCGAACATTTCTATCCGTCCATTCGGTCAAAAAGAATTCGGTACAAAAACAGAATTGAAAAACTTAAACTCTTTCAACTTTGTTCGTAAAGGTCTTGAATATGAAGAGAAACGTCAAGCGGAAGTATTAATGAGCGGTGGCGTAATCGAGCAAGAAACACGTCGTTTCGATGAGAAAACAGGTAAAACAATCTTAATGCGTGTGAAAGAAACAGCAGATGATTACCGCTACTTCCCAGAACCAGACTTAGTTCACCTCGTAATTGACGATGAATGGTTAGAGCGTGTGAAAGCATCTATTCCTGAACTTCCAGATGCTCGTAAAAAACGTTACATCGATGAGCATGGCTTAACAGAATACGATGCGAGCGTTCTAGTAGTAAACAAAAATATTTCTGATTTCTTCGATGAAATGGTGAAATTAGGCGCAGATGCAAAACTTTCTGCTAACTGGTTAATGGGTGATGTCTCTGCTTACTTAAATGCAGAGCAAATTGAAATTGGCGATACGAAATTAACACCTGAGAATTTAGCAGGTATGGTGAAATTAATCGCTGATGGAACAATCTCTTCAAAAATCGCGAAGAAAGTATTCAATGAGTTAGTGAAAAACGGTGGAGACGCTGAGAAAATTGTTAAAGAAAAAGGATTGGTGCAAATTTCTGATCCTAACGAACTTCTTCCAGTTATTACTGAAGTGCTTGATAACAATCCGCAATCCATCGAAGACTACAAAAACGGTAAAGACCGTGCAATTGGCTTCTTAGTAGGTCAAATTATGAAAGCAACAAAAGGACAAGCTAACCCGCCGATGGTTAACAAACTATTGCTTGAAGAAATTAATAAGCGATAATTATTGAAATACAGAGCGAGAACGAAAGCAATCAGTTTTCATCTCGCTCTTTTTTATTTGTAAAGGGATGAAACTCCTATGAGAGAAATTTGCCTTTCTAGTAGTCTGATAATAGTCAAATGTTGCGTGATAATAGCCAAACTCAGAGAAATAATAGTCAACCTTCGAAAAATAATAGCCAACCGAACAAAATCAGCACTCAGAGCCCCCGATAATAGTCAAAGTCTGTGGGATAATAGCCAAACTCAGGGA
>JAAYHP010000122.1 GCA_012735355.1 Lysinibacillus sp.
GACTATTAAATTGATATAAAAAAAGCCACACAATTTGTGCGGCTCACATGTTACAATCCGTCGTACAATGACTGAATTGGTCTTACTAATGTTTTATTCACTTCGTCAATAACGCGGCTTAAAGCCATTTCAGCTTCTAACATCGCCATGATTTTCGGATTTTGCTGAGCAAGTTGGGCTGTTTTTTGCAAATGGATATATTCATCCTCTTGCAACTCTTCCCCTTGCATTTGTTTTTGTTGTAACTGAATTTGCACATCGCGGAAATTCGTGAAAATGCCTCTTGCCTCTTCATCTTCGCGAACCATTTCTACCGCGCTTTTTAACTTTTGAAACTCTTCCGTTTGACTAATGGATACTTCCAACTTTTGAATATCATTTAATAATTGATTCAAATTTTTACCTACTCTCATTTAATTTATGAATTGCACAATGACACCTTGCACTATACCAATTAATCCACCTAAAAAAGCACCTAAAAAAGTTATCATTACTAATTCTCGACTGGCAATACCAACAACTAGCTCTTCTAACTTTTCAATCGGGAAGGAGTCTACTTGCTCTCTAACCACTTCCTGAATCTCTAGACGTTTTAAAACGTCCTCAAGTTGCGCCTCTGCAATTTCCAATCCTTTTTCAACAACCTTTGGCATCAGTTCATACTTTACCCAGTCGCTCCCGTTTGGAAAATAGTAGCTAATCGGCTTGTTTAATCGCTTATGAATAGCTAATTGCTCTTTTGCATAGATTTGGGTTTTCATCAGTATTGGTTCCCATTGTATATCATTTAAGTAATTCATGATAGGCTGTTTTTTTATTTTATTCCATTCCTCTTGAAAAATATTCACTAATGAATTTTTAGTTTCTGGAGAATGGAGTAACCTTACAATTTCATTTTGAATTTTTACAACAACGGAAGATGAATCGCTTAAAAACATTTGGAAAATACCGCCGATTGTTCCTTTGGAAGCAAGAAATTCATCCAACATATTTTTAATCGTGATTTCACCTTTCGGAGATAATAAATAGGCTTCTCCTTTATTTAACATACTTTCGACCACTTCAGGTATTTTTTTATCGATCGATTGATGAATATTTTCAGGCAAAACTTGCTCAATCGATTTTGTCGATAAAGTATTTTTTAAAGATAAAAACTGCTTCTCAATATATTCATCCACTTTGCCTTCTATTTTTTCCGGCACTTGTTTCAAACCGGCCAGTTCTAGCCAGTCTAATACCGTTTTATTATTTAAAAAAATCATCTCTTCTGTTTTTGTTTGAGCAAACTGCAGTATCGAAAATCGAATCTCTTCGGAAAAAAGTCTATTTTTTATAACTTCAGGGGTTAATAAATAATCGTTTACCGTAATACCGATTTGCCTTGCCAACTCGCCACGTCGTTTAGGAATTAACCCAGGCGTAAAAGGCAATCTCCATTTGCCTAAAAAGATTGGCTTATAAGGTCTAAAAATCATTTTAATCGCTAAAAAGTTCGTTGCTCCACCGATAATTGCACCAATGATTGCCATGAATAGTATTAAAACAATTGCACTCTCCATTAAAATCCTCTTTTCTTCAATCTGTTTCATCATTATAACAAAGGAAAACTTGGAAAAGAAATGAATCACCTTTCAATACATTTAATACGTTTGTATTATATGAATGTTTCATGAAAATAAAGTAAATACTATTACTAAGCCTACCAATTTAAAATTATATTGGATATGAAAGAAATATCACTAATTATTAAAAAGACTTAAAATTTTTTGAAAAATAGCATAAAATATAATAAACTTGTGTAAACAACTTGAAAATTATAAATGACCGATGGTTTGTAATTTTCATCAAAATCCGTTATTATTGTCTTATTAAATTATTTTTATAGGAGGTGTACTCCTTTGTTCGCACCCCTCATTTGGGCGTGGAACGGGGATGATATTTGGACGTTGACATAGTAGAGCTGACCATTAAGTTAGCAGTTTTCGCCTTATTAATTTTGTTTTCAGCATTTTTCGTTGCAACGGAATTTGCTATTGTAAAGGTACGTGCTACACGTATCGATCAATTAGCTGAAGAGGGAAACAAAAAAGCTATAAAGGCTAAAAAAGTAATTGAAAATCTTGACGAGTATTTATCCGCTTGTCAATTAGGGATTACAATTACTTCATTAGGGTTAGGTTGGTTAGGGGAACCGACAGTACAAATTTTATTAACCCCATTATTCCAATGGATGGGGATTACCGGGCCTGTAACCGATGTCCTTTCATTTATTGTAGCATTCAGTTTAGTAACATATATCCATGTGGTAGCGGGTGAACTTGCTCCTAAAACATTGGCGATTACACAAGCTGAATGGGTAACTTTAAATCTTTCTGGTGCATTATATACATTTTATAAAGTGATGTATCCTTTCATCCACCTTTTAAACATGTCTGCTCGTGGATTAGCTAGATTATTTGGTGTAAAAATGGTAAACGAGACAGATACAGCCCATACGGAAGAAGAACTTCGCATGATTATGGCTGATAGTTTTAAAAGTGGTGAAATTAATCACTCGGAATTTGAATACGTAAACAGTATTTTTGAATTCTCCGATCGCACCGCAAGAGAAATCATGGTACCTCGAACGGAAATTACTACCATTGATTATGATATGAAATTAAAAGATGTATTTGAAGTAATGGGTGTGGAACAATATACTCGTTATCCAGTCATCGAGGGCGATAAAGACCACGTGATTGGATTGGTAAACTTAAAACATTTACTAACTGCATATATTAAAGATCCTTCCAACGGAGAGAAACCGATTACAAACTATATGCAGCCTATCATTCGAGTAATTGAAACTGTTCCAATCAGTGATCTTTTACTAAAAATGCAACATGATCGTATACACATGGCAATATTAATGGACGAATATGGGGGAACTTCTGGTTTAGTAACAATCGAAGACATCATTGAGGAAATTGTCGGTGATATCCAAGACGAATTCGATGACGATGAAGTCCCTGAAGTTCAAGAAATTAGTGATGGCCATTATATTATAGATGCAAAAATGTTAATTGAAGAAGTCAATGATATGTTGAATATTAATATTGATGATGAAGATATCGATACCATCGGCGGCTGGTTCTGGACACAACGCTACGATGCAGTTGAAGGTGACAGTTTTGTATATGATGGATACGAATTTAAAATTAAAGAATTAGATGGTCACCATATTTTATACATTGAAGTGTTTAAAATACCAGAAGAAGAAGAGACCGACTTATTGACAGCAGCTGAATAATTGCAGCCAAAAACGACTTTCTGTGATGGAAAGTCGTTTTGTCATGTTCGGAACTTTTGTAGGGAGGAAACAAAGTGGAGCTGTATACAAATTTGAGAGCAGGGGAAAAAGGTGCCTGGCTTTCCATTGGTACTTACATCATCCTTAGTGCAGTGAAACTCGTTATTGGTTATTTTGGATCATCAGAAGCATTAAAAGCGGATGGTTTAAACAATACAACCGATATCATTGCCTCAATTGCAGTGTTAATAGGTTTAAGAATTTCACAACGTCCGCCAGATGACAATCATCAATACGGTCATTTACGAGCAGAAACGGTTGCATCGCTCATTGCATCTTTCATCATGATGGTCGTTGGGCTTGAAGTTCTTATTATTTCTGGAATGAACATCTTTAACCCTGTTCGAGATACACCGTCCACTTTAACGGCCCTTGTTGCCTTAGCCTGCGCCCTTGTAATGTATGTTGTGTATCGATATAACCTAGCTTTGTCGGAAAAAATTAAAAGTTCCGCCGTAAAAGCAGCGGCTTACGACAATCGTTCTGACGCGTTAGTCAGTCTAGGTACAGCAATCGGTATTTTTGCAAGTATTATCGGTTTTCCCATTATCGATACAATCACTGCATTGATTGTCGGTTTAATTATTATTAAAACAGCTTTAGAAATTTTTTGGGAATCCGTTCAAACATTAACAGATGCCTTCGATACAGAGGAATTAGAAACTTTGTCTGTATTAGTGAAAAATGTAGATGGGGTTATTGAGTTAGTAGACTTAAAGGGACGCACCCATGGCAATGCGTCGTTCATTGAAGTAACTGTGACTGTTAATCCTTATTTAAATGTGTGGGAAAGCCATGATATTACGGAAAATATCGAGAAGACCGTTCGGAAACTCAATCCATATTGCACAGTGCTTGTACATATTGAGCCGGATGAGGGGTTTGTTGAGGAAAATACTTAAATCGCAGAAAACAAATAAATTATATGAGAAGCCTCCTTAATGCCAAGGAGGTTTTTTTGTTTATAATTCTATAAGTAATTCTGCATTATTTCTTAATAGACACTTTCAATCAGATAATAATAGACAAAATCATATAAAATAATAGAATTCCACAAAAATATAAAAAAGCGGCAATTATTTTTGCCGCACATCACTTCATACCTTAAGCTATTTCGCTTGTTCCTCGCTTCCCTCCGTCAGCCCGTGCTTCACCGCATACAGCGCTGCTTGCGTCCGATCTTGCACTTCCAACTTCGCAAAAATATTGGAAATATGAGTCTTCACTGTCTTTTCCGTCACAAACAATGAAGATGCAATTTCTCGATTGCTTTTTCCCTTCGTCAATTCAGCTAGAACATCTTTCTCTCTTCGGGTTAACGGATTTTTCACATGGGGTAAGTTTTCTTCCTCCCGCAACTGCTCTTCTAATTGAATTGTCGCCACTGGATGCATAATGTTCTCTCCCCGCATCACTTGCCGAATCGAACTCACTAAATCATCTGGCTCAATATCTTTCAACTGATACCCGGCCGCACCCGCTTCAATCGCTGGCAACACATGGTCTTTATCTGAAAAACTTGTCAGCATTAACACTTGTACATCTGGCCATTGGGCTTTTATTTTCTTCGTCGCTTCTATACCGTCCATTTCGGGCATTACTAAATCCATTAAAACAATGTCTGGCTTCAATTCTTCCACTAATTGAACGGCCTCTACCCCGTTTTTCGCTTCTCCCACCACTTCGATATCCTTTTGCGTCTTTAAAAAAAACAGCAAGCCTCTTCGAACAACATGATGATCATCGGCAATCAATACTCGTATCATTCCCACTCCTCCTTCATATTCCGTCCATTTGTAGATAAATTTAGGAAACCCTTTTCTTAATAAGGCAAACGAACGAGCAATTCCGTTCCCTTTCCGATTTCCGATACCCAATCTACCGTACCGCCAATAGCTGACGCTCTGTCGCGAATCGATTGCATTCCAATCGAAGGAATCTTGGCATCGTTATCCATTATAAAACCACGGCCTTCATCTTTTATGACAAACAATATATCCCTTTGGGTCATCGTTAAATAAATGGTCGCTTCCTGCACTCCTGAATGTTTTCGTACGTTATTCAACGCTTCTTGGGCGATGCGAAACAGTGTTTCTTCCACTCGGGAAGGAAACTGAATGACGCCGGACACGTGGATTGTTAATTGAATTTTTAACATTTCTGCATAGGCTTTAATGGCATCAATCAAACCGCTTTCTAATCCTTGAGGCCTCAATTGCCAAATAAGAGCACGCATTTCCGTTAGTGCAGATTGGGTTAAATTTTGTA
>JAAYHP010000123.1 GCA_012735355.1 Lysinibacillus sp.
ATACTTCTTGTTAATCTTCTGCGTCTGCCGAAAAATATACTCCATCGATTCAATAAGCGATTCTTTCGCTTCTTCTGAAAGCGGCTCTCCATCGAATGCTAATCCATCCGAATTTTCAATTTCTTCTCGGAATTTTTGTATTCGTTTAGCGATGTCTTTTGAATCTTTATCTGTTAACTTATTCGATTCGTTTATCATCGAACCTTCACCGGTTAAAAGCCACTTATAAGATACACCATATAGATCTGCAAGAATGGCCAAAGTTGCGGCATCCGGCTCACTTACATTATTTTCATAACCGCTCAAAGTTTTGTTATTAATATTCGTTCTTTCTTTTACTTGTGTTTGTTTTAACCCAGTACGTTCTCTTGCTAATTTTAACCGTTCTCCTAAAGTAGACATCACACTCACCATTTTCTATTAAGAATTATTAAGAATAAAATAGCATGTTCTTAGGTTTTGGGAATGTATTTCTTAAAATATTAGAAAAAAATATTGACTTCTTAATAATTAAGAATTAATATGTAAATAGAAGTTCTTAGAAATTAAGAAAAAATCGAAAGGAGTGATTTTTACATGGAAATACATCAAAGAATCCGCAGCTATATTCAAGATAACGGGATGAAATTTAACTATGTAGCAGAAAAGTCAGGTATAAATACTAAACGTTTTTACCGATTGATGAACGGTGAATCGCCAATTAGTCTTGAGGAATACGAAAAAATATGTACTGGTCTGAATGTAGATCCGGGATATTTTTTTCAAGAAAAATTCTTAGTTTCTAAGAAGTTGAGTGTTAAATCTGCATAGGAGGTATCAAATTGAACCAGTCGGTACTAAATCCGCTCGAAATCACTATACCTAAAAATACTTTAAAACAACGTTTCAATGATATTTGCGACATAGATAAAGTCATTGATTCTACTTTCAAATATACGGATGTGAGTTTTATTAATTTTTATCCTTTTGGTGTTTCTGTATCTGAAATCTTAGGTAAATACGAGAGATACAACGACCACAGAATATTCGTGAATACTTATAACAGTTTATTAATTGAATATTTTCAACCGGTTTTAGATTTAACGAAAGAAGTGTATCGGATAATCTCCGTAGCTGAAGGTTTATTTACTGTTTTTGGTATGGGAGATTTTTCGCTGTACGACAAAACTGATCGATTCAAAGATGATAAATTCACATCGGAATTGTTTTTAGAAAGTGTTTTGTTTGAAAGTTTGAAATTTTGGGATATGGATTGGGTTGTTAAAAGACAGCAACATATAGGCGAGGGTCTAGCTGATATATGTATTACATCTGACAACGAGAAAATCGCGATCGAATTAAAAAAAGATAGAGCGCAAAGGAAAGATGTTTACCAAACTTATGAATACACAAAAGCTAATTCTGGATATAAAGCTGTATTAATTGCTAGCGATTTTGATGACAGTGTAATAGAGCTAGCGGATGAAATGGACATTAATTGCTACAAATATTGCTTGGCTACACCTTTGAAAGAAGAAGTTCCGAGCGCTGTTTATTTAGACCCAATAAATAACGCAAGAGAAAAAACTAACATTGAGATAAATCTCGAAATAATCAACGAATGCGATGGACATCCCATTCACTTCAATGGTTTTAAAGACCCTTTGAAAGCTGAGATGAAAGCTATCAATTCAATTAAAAAGTTGTTTTCTGATATACATAAAGCGGCTGATTATTTACAGAAACAAAAACACGAAAGAATTGTTTGTTGTCCACATTGCAATAACAATTTTCGATTATAGAAAAAAGGCTGTCGGGCAAACAGCCTTTGCAAAGGAGGGCTAGCAAATGAACCTAAGCCGATTGCTCGAGGATATTCAATCGCAAGAATACGAACTTTTCGAGAAAAGACTCACAGCAGTTATCGAGAAAGCTTATCTCCAGGGCGTTGA
>JAAYHP010000124.1 GCA_012735355.1 Lysinibacillus sp.
ACTTAACATAAAAAACAATAGAACAATCGCAACTGGGAACATAATCCCTTTATCGTTATTTATCATATTGTACAAATAAAGTTCTCTCCTTTACAATACCATTTATAAACTCTACTTCAATGGTTAAGTAATCGTTTACTGCGGAAAAATGAGCATATCGGACGCCAATCAAAAGAGGAATATATCCTTTATTGTCCATTTGAAACCAGATTACATCCGAACTCTTGTTGATTTTAATCTCGGTAGATGTACTATATTTAATAACGATCGATTGCTTATCCACTTCAATTTCATCCACTTGTATTAAAAACTGTTGTAAATCTCGAAGGAAAGTCTCCCATTGAACAAGTTCATTTGTTAATATGGAGTTATTTTCTTGTCGGATGAATAGAATGAAAAGAATCACTAATTGGGCAAACAAGGAATAGACGATTAATTGAAATAACGCTTCTATTAAAGTAAACCCTTTATTGCTTAATTTTCTCCTCTGATACATTTCCTTCTCTCTCCTAGTAAGTTGTTATAATCCACACAAATGCTATCCCCATTAAAACTCCAATAATATTCGACTTCATCTATTTGTTTTATACCGGTAGTTACTCCTTTTGTAGTGGCGATCAACACGGCTTCATAAGCAACTTCCGATGCATGTAAATCCGTTTGTTTATTATAGAGAACACTTTTTAAGTGAAATAGGAGAGGTAGGAAGCTTGTAACAACGAATAAAATAGCTAACGTTAACACTGATTCAATAAGGGAACTTCCATTTTCATTCAACATACCGAACTCTCCCCTTTTTTATATACACCACTAACGTTTTCTGTCCAAAGGGAGTGTTGAAAATGATTTTTCCAAACTTGTCTATTTCCCCATTATGATTCAACCGAAAGGCAGTCATATGACTAGCATCATAGTCTAACTCAACGATGCTCGGAAATTCTCTAAATTCGATAATATCTTCGAAATGGTAATATATTTGATAATTATTTTTTGATGAAAAGGAAACAATCACGTTCGTCCTATTTTCCATGGCAAAAGTTTGAGCCATTTGAATATCTAATAATAATTGATGAAAAAAATGATCCACAATCGTTTTTTCTGACAATTTAATTGTAATTTTCGCACTGATAAAACTAATTGAAAGTACGATAAATAACACAATTAACATTTCAATGAATGTGAATCCTCTTTCATTCCTCTTCAACCCTCTTCACCACGGATACTACCTAAAGTTACTGTTCCATCAGCGTCAATATGAATTTCATTACCATTTGGACATGTATTCATCCCATCTTTTAAATAACCTTCTCTTTCTAAATCATTCAGTGTAGGTATTTCATTTTTAGCGATTCGGTAAGATTCCACCTGCCCCTGCACCATATGTACATATGCATCACACCCTTTATCGTCAATCGTGTTCATATGCTTCGTCACATTTGGTACAGTAATTAAAATAAGGATAGAAATGATAAACAACACGATAAGCATTTCTATCAAAGTGAACCCCTCTTGTTTCATGAAATAACGAACACTCCTTTTTACATAATATTTATTAAATCGTACATCGGTAGTAGCATGCTGATATAAGCAGCTAAAATACATAGAGCTATAATGATAAAGAAAAATGGTTGAACACTTGCAAGACATATTTTCAAGATGGATTCAATTCGTTCATCTAACAAATCACTGTAAATAAGTATTTCTCGACCTAAGTATCCGCTTTTTTCTCCGTGTTTCACAAAATCAGGAAAATTCGGTAAAAACAATTGAATAATATGAACAGCATCTGATAACGCATCGCCATATATTACCCTATTTTTTAACATTGTCGTTATATAGGACACATGTCGACTATGATTTTGCTTTTCCAAAATCGTCAATGCTTGTTGAAGGGAAAACCCTGCCACTAATAAGTTGCCGAGTAATCGGGAAAATTGCCTTGTCACATTCAGTTTGTATATATAGTTGATGATTGGAAGTAATGTTAGCATCTTTATTTGTATCTCTATCTCTTGTTTATTCAACCAATAAAGAAATGAGGTGAAAATGGTGATGACTATGAAGAAGAAAAATAACAATGCATCAGGTAAATGAAGCAATATAGTTGAAAGGTCTAAACTTTCAAAACTTTCATTGGAAGAGACGACTTGTTGAAAGTTTGGCAAAAAGTATGTTCGAAATAGCACAAAAATCACAGTTAAAATAATTGCTAAAAAAGAGGGATATACTAATAGCTTCACGAACCTTTTCTTCATGTCTTCTGTTAACTTCATCTGTTTTGCCACATATTTTAACGTTTCCGACAAATCCCCCTTTTCCTCTGCAATTTGAACCATGATTAATAAATGCTTTGGAATTGAAAAGGATTCCAGTATATCCACTACACTAGAACCGCTTGAAAATTGTTGTTGAATCCGTTTTTTCCACCCTTCAACATCCTTGACGTGATATGGCATTAACATCATTAGCGCATCAGAAAAGATATATCCTTCCTTTAATAAAATACTGATTCTATCTAACATGGAAGAAACATGTTGAACCTTCTCCTTTTTTCTCTTTTCAAAGAATAACACGCCTTCTTTAATAGCTTGTTGAAGCATGTTGCTCCCCCGCTTCAAAACTCATTATTTGATATTGTAAAGTTTCTTCAAATGGCAGCCTATACTCATGGCCTTCCATCGTTCTTTTAATCGCTTCTTCTAAATAAATTCCTGTTAATATTTCAAAAATCGCTTTTCTTTCATCAGAGTTTTTTAGTTGAATTAAAGTTTGAGCAACTATCCCTGTTACAGCTTGTCTAATCTCTTCAATAGAAACGTTTAAATCCATTAACCGGTAAATACAATTCACCGTATCTTTCGCATGGATTGTTGACATGACTAAATGCCCCGACAATGAAGCTTCAATGGCAATCTTCGCGGTTTCTTCATCCCGTATCTCACCGATCATAATAACGTCTGGCGAGTGGCGTAAAATCGCTTTTAAACCGGAAGCATATGTAATTCCGGCTCGTTCATTTACTTGAATTTGGAGCATGCGACTTTGACTGCTTTCCACCGGATCTTCTAATGAAATGACATGTCGAGCTAACGTATCACTACAGTAATTCACTAAAGAATAAAGGGTTGTCGTTTTTCCAGATCCTGTCGCACCGCTTATTAACAATAATCCTTGGCTTTTTGTTACTATGTGAAGCAATTTGCTCGCATCTGTTGGATCGTAGCAAAGAGAAGCAATTGGATAGGAGGCATTTTGTAATAAAATACGAATGACGAGGCTTTCTTTTTTATATATGGAAGGTAGTGTGGAAACTCGGAATGAATACAACCGATTTAAAAAATGTTCTTGAAATGCACCACTTTGAGGTTTTCTTTTTTCACTAATATCTAAAGAGGATTTAAATTTAAAAAAGGAAACAATTCGTTCTCCAATTTCATAGGGGAGATGTCCAGCAGGAAAAAGCTTACCGTATTTTCGAAATTCGATGGAGAAGTGTTCGGGCGTAGGTTTTATATAAAGGTCACTTGCACCAAAATGAATCGCTTTTAATAACAGTTGATTGCTTTTCGTTTCGATAACAGATTCAATGCTCAATCACAACACCTCTTTCGAAAGTTTGTGACCGCTCTTACTATGTATAGTATAAGATGAGGTCTCTTTTTCGAAAACCCTTTTCCTGAAACTTTTTATTTGAGACTATTTTCACTTTGAAAAATTAAATTTGAAAAAAATTTGACAACTTTTACTACAAAATTTGAATAATTTTCTAATTAACAGTTTGTACATACATTTCCACTATCTTTTACTTAAAAATAAAGATACAATAAATATCAGAATAATAAAGCTAAAGGTGGGGTTCGATATGTTGCATCCATTAAAAATAACGAGTACTTTAGCTGATGAAACTCGTTTTCAAATATACGAATATATGTTGCAACAAAAAAAATCTTTTACTGTGCAAGAGATCGCACAAAAATTTAATATTCATCCGAATGTAGCGAGATTACATTTAACAAAACTAACGGAAATCAATGTCATTACTGCTGATTTCTTAAAATCTGGGAAAGGTGGTAGACCTGGTCGTATATATAAGGCGACTGAACAGGGCGTTGAACTTAGCTTCCCTAAACGTGAAGATACGAATCTGATTAAATGGTCTATTGAACTTATAAAAGAATTGGGACCAAGAGCGTTAGAAACAACCAAAAAAATCAGTTATGAAGACGGCTTTAACGAAATGAAACAAAGACTTTCCAAACTAAGCCCTCAAATTAATTTCGATGAAAAACTTGACCTTCTATCAGAAGCTGCTCTACTTGTTGGATACATACCAAAAATCATTGATACTGAAAAAGGAAAAAAATTAACGTTAACGATTTATAACTGCCCTTATAAAAATCAACTAAATGAACATAGTGAAATTATCTGTGAATTGCACAAATCCTACATTAAAGGTCATGTTGATGCTTTATTTGAAGATAATGACTTTATACAATTCGAAAGCATGGTCAATGATTGTGATTTTTGTAAGTATGAAATCAAAGTGCCATTGGTAGCTTTGTAAAAAATTACACTTGATTGTCACAAATCTCTCGAAGTATCAGTTTACAATAATGTCAATTATCCTTTATAATAAAAATTGAGATTATTGTGTCGTAGAAAAAGGAGGGATTCGACATGGCTAATATGTATAAGGTTCTGGCATTCTGGACAGGTATTTTTGCCATTATGTTCTACCTTGGTGATATGATTGAGGTTTCGCTCTTATTCGTAGGTAATTCTGTATTATTCTTATTATTAGGCTTTTTAAACCTTTCAGAACGTATGTACATGTACATTTTCGGAGCTTATTTAACTATATTCTTCGCAGGCTTCACGTATTATACAACTTTCATCCACGTACCTGGTGGACATTAATTCATAATAAATAAACTAAAAGCATCGGACAAGTCCGATGCTTTTTTATTATTAAAACCCATGTAAAAATGGATTCATTTCCATTTCATAACTTGGAGTTGTGAAGCTACCATGACCCGGATAAATGATACAATCTTCAGGAAGAACTAACAATTTTTCATGAATGGAACGTAATAACACTTCCAATGAGCCACCTACTAAATCCGTACGACCAATGCTTCCTTGAAATAATGTATCCCCAACAATAGCGAAATTGCTTTCCTCAAAAACATAAGAAACGCTACCTGGAGAATGCCCTGGTGTAAAAATTGCTTTAAACTTCATCCCACCTACTTCAAAGGACTGTTCTTTGTTAATAATGTGATCTGCTGGTTTCATAATGTAATTTGGAAGCTCCAAATATTTTCCCGAACCATTTTTATTTGCATCTGTTAACCAATCCGCTTCCTCTTCATGTATATATACTGGAATATGAAAAGCGTCTCTTACATCATCGACGGCTCCGATATGATCAAAATGAGCATGGGTTAAAAAGATTGCTATCGGTTGTAATTGATAGGATTGAATAGTAGAAATAATTTTATCCCCTTCTTCACCTGGATCGAAAATGATACAATCTTTTTTATCATTACTCACAATATAACAATTCGCTTGTACAGGGCCAACACTCAATATTTTTACATCCAACAAATTCATCACCTCTAGCGTATTATA
>JAAYHP010000125.1 GCA_012735355.1 Lysinibacillus sp.
ACATATGGATTAGCAAATTTTTCTTTATATTCCTCAATTTTTGCTTGGCGTGTAGCTTCCGGATCTTCTGAATTTGCAATTTCGTTCGCTAAGATGATGTTAGCAGCTCCAGCAGCACCCATTACGGCTATCTCTGCATTTGGCCAAGCGAATACTAAATCTGCACCAATGGCTTTTGAATTTAGCGCAACGTATGCTCCACCATATGCTTTTCGTAAAATGACTGTAATTTTTGGAACGGTTGCTTCAGAATAAGCATATAAGATTTTAGCACCGTGACGAATGATACCGCCATGTTCCTGTTTAACGCCAGGGAAGAATCCTGATACGTCTTCAAATGTAATGATTGGAATATTGAATGCATCACAAGTGCGAATGAAACGGGCAGCTTTATCGGATGAGTCAATATCAAGACCACCTGCTAAGGCCTTTGGTTGGTTACAAACTAATCCAACAGATTGTCCAGCAATACGAGCAAATCCTACAACAATGTTTTTCGCAAATTCAGAATGCACTTCCATGAAGGAACCTTCATCCACCACTTGTTCAATGACTTTACGAACATCGTAAGGACGTGTAGGTTCAATTGGAACAACGTCAATTAATTCAGGACGCCAATCGTCTCCTTCAGGGCGTGGTAATTTTGGTGCTTTTTCTTTATTACTTTGTGGTAAATAGCTTAATAATCTCTTAATTTGTTCAATCGCTTCTTCTTCAGAAGGGGCGCGGAAATGAGCGTTACCGCTGATTGTGTTATGCACTTTTGAACCGCCTAAATCTTCTGATGAAATTTTTTCTCCTGTAACCGCTTCAATTACTTTCGGACCAGTAATGAACATTTGGGATGTTTTATCCACCATTAAAATAAAGTCTGTAATTGCTGGAGAATATACAGCACCGCCAGCACATGGACCCATAATCACAGAAATTTGTGGAATAACCCCAGAATAAATCGAGTTGCGATAGAAGATGTGGCCATAACCGTCTAATGATAATACTCCTTCTTGAATACGGGCACCTCCAGAGTCATTGATGCCGATGAATGGCGCTCCATTTTTTGCAGCCAAATCCATCACTGCAGCAATTTTTTTCGCGTGCATTTCTCCTAATGCACCGCCGAATACTGTGAAATCTTGAGCAAATAAATAAACAGGGCGGCCATTCACTTTACCGTATCCAGTTACAACACCGTCACCAGGGCCATTTTGTTCACCCATGCCGAAATCTGTTACTCTATGTTTAATAAATGGATTAATTTCAACGAATGTGCCTTCATCTAATAACAAATCAATTCGTTCGCGAGCTGTCAATTTACCTTTTTCGTGCTGCTTTTCGCTGCGGGCGTCTCCCCCACCTAAATATATCTCTCTTTTTCGGTCATACATCTCATCGATTTTATCTAACATATCCATGAATCTTTAACCCCTTTTTCACTTTTTTTCATATAGTTCATATAAAACTCCAAAACTATCTTTTGGATGAATAAAGCATGCTTCAGCTCCCCCAGCTGCAGGTATAGGCTCTTCAGACAGAAGGCGAACTCCCTTTTCTTTTAATTCAGCCATTTTTTCTCGAATATTATCTACACTGAAACAAATGTGTTGAATTCCTTCTCCACGTTTTTGTATATGGTTATAAATCGCCCCTTCTTCACTTAAGGGTTGTAATAATTCAATATGTACATTCCCAGCATCGATAAATGCTACTCGTACATTTTG
>JAAYHP010000126.1 GCA_012735355.1 Lysinibacillus sp.
ATGATACGATATAAGTAAGAAATAAATATTTTAATAATTAAAAATTCCTAGTCTATTGACTCGGAAAGGAGTAATTAAGTTGGAAGATTTACTATTATCATTAGACCAATATTACGAAGAAATGGTTTCTATAAGAAGATATTTACATGCAAATCCAGAACTTTCTTTTGAAGAAGTGCATACACCAGCATATATTGCCAAATTTCATCGGGAACTTGGTCTTGAAGAAAGAGAAGGGGTTGGTGGTAGGGGAGTTGTAGCCACACTGCGAGGTGCAAAACCGGGAAAAACAGTAGCGTTACGTGCAGACTTTGATGCGCTGCCGATTCAAGAGGAAAATGATGTTCCTTATAAATCTAAAGTAGATGGGGTTATGCATGCTTGCGGACATGATGGTCATACAGCAACTTTGCTCATTCTTGCGAAGGCTTTATATGGGATGCGAGAACAGCTTTGTGGGAATGTTGTATTCATTCATCTATTTGCTGAAGAAGTGTTGCCTGGCGGAGCGAAAGCGATGATTGAAGATGGCTGTTTAGATGGTGTCGACGTTATTTTTGGCACACATCTTTGGGCACCTACACCATTAGGGGATATACTCGTTCGAAGTGGTGCTATTATGGCTGCACCGGACCAATTTGAAGTGACAATCCGCGGAAAAGGCGGACATGCTGCTGAACCGCACAATGCTATTGACTCAATTGTTATTGGGGCTGGGTTCGTCAGCCAATTGCAATCGATTATTTCACGTAAAATTAATCCGCTAAAGCAGGCGGTCATTACTGTAGGGCAGTTTGAGTCAGGTACGGCTTACAACGTTATTGCAGAATCAGCTTTTCTTAAAGGGACAGTTCGCACTCTGGAGGAAAGTGTGCGAGACCAAATAGAAAAAGAGATGGAATCTCTTCTGAAATCCATTTGTGACGGGGCGGGTGCCACTTTCGAATTTAAATATACAAGGGGCTATCCAGCTGTAGTAAATCATCCAGAAGAAACAGACTTTTTAGCAGGAATAGCAAAGGAAATTTCGGAAGTAAAAAGGGTAGAGTATTGTGATCCGTTCATGATTGGTGAAGACTTTGCCTATTACCTGCAAAAGGTACCAGGAACATTTTTCATTACTGGTGCTAAACATCCAAGCTGGGAAACAGCCTATCCTCATCATCATCCAAAATTCAATTTTGATGAAAGAGCGATGTTAATAGCGGCTAAAACTATGGGACTAGCTACAGTTCAATATTTAGAAAAAAATCTCATTTAAGTACAATGTATATTTCATTTCTAATTAAATTAAATAGATAAAGTAGTATAATGGATATATAACCACAATTTTCTGAAAAAGAGGTGACTGTTATGAGCATCGGGGGAAAATTAAATATTGCTTTCTATTCTTTAATTGGTCTTTTATGTATATCGATGATTGTCAGTTTTGTAAACTTTAAAAGAATTGATACAAAAGTGCATGAAGCTTTAGATGTCCGTGTAGCAACTATTGAAGAGATTGCACAAGTACGTTATGACGTAGCTCAGCTAGATGCTTCCATGACGAAATATATGTATTTAAATGCGGATGAAAACTACGAAATGGTCAAGCACTATATGGATTCCATTGATGAGACTATCGCTAATTTAGAAGCGTTGGCAGTCACAGAAACGATGAAAAACTATATTGGCGAGTTAAAACAATATAAAGAGACGATCGATTCAGAATTCGAAAAGGCAAGTAAAGTAGGCAATATAGAGCAAGCTTTTTCTTTTGATAACAGTAAAATTCAAGAAACAAGACAAGGTTTGGTAGATACTGCCGATAAAATGAGCGAGTATCAACAAGGGCAATTGGAAGAAATTAAAAAAGAAACAAACGGTGCGATTACATCTTCAAACGTTATTGCTATCGTTGTTTTAATTGCTTCATTAATTGTTAGTGGATTTTTAGTGATATACGTTCGCAAGTCTATCACTCTACCTTTAAGAAAAGTAGTAGATTCTGTAAAGGTAGTTTCTTCTGGCGATTTAACGGAAGAGGATTTAAGAGTGCGTACGAACGATGAAATTGGACAACTTTCAAAAGCCTTTAATACGATGAAAAACAACTTAAAATCCCTTATTCAAAACGTACAGCAAAACTCTGAACAGTTAAGTGTGGCAGCACAACAACTGTCAGCAAGCTTCGAAGAAATTACAGCTACATCTGAAGAAATGAACCATCGAATTACTTCTACTGCAGAAGTCGTACAAACGAACTCTCAAGCTGCCAATGATTCGGCTGTAGCCATGGATGAAACAGCTGCCGGCGTATTAAGAATTGCTGAATCAACGCAAACATTACATTCTACATCATTAGATACGAGCAACATGGCATCCCGAGGTGGAGAAATAATTCTTCATGCGGAAAAACAAATGGATACAATTAGCCTTTCAACAAATTTAGTAAATGATTTAGTTCAAAAATTAAGCAAACAAACAGAAGAAATCGAAAATATTTCTAGAGTTATTACAGAAATTACAGATCAAACGAACTTATTAGCGTTAAATGCTGCCATTGAAGCAGCGAGAGCCGGTGAACATGGAAAAGGCTTTGCTGTCGTGGCAGAAGAAGTTCGAAAATTAGCAGAGGAATCGAAAGAATCGGCAAGTCAAATAACAGAATTAACAACTGAGATTAAACAAGACACGGAAAACGTTGAAAAAGCCGTTTCTGACTCGCTACAATCTGTAAAAGATGGAGTAAAAGTTATTAACGAAGCGGGTACATCTTTCGCAAATATCGTTGAAGCAATTGAACGAATGAAAACTCAAATTGCTGAAATTTCAGCAACGAGTGAACAAATATCGGCAAGTGCAGAAGAAGTCTCTGCTGCTGTCAATGAAATTTCCGTTGGTTCGAGCGAATCAGCAAAAGATGTTGAAATGATTGCTGCAAGCATTGAAGAACAAACAGCTACGATTGAACAAGTAAATTCAGTAGCGGCAGAATTGAGTGAAAACGCTAAAAATTTACAAGAAGAAATCAAAAAGTTCCGGATCAAATAATTTTACTCGGTAAAGTAAACGAGGTTGGGACATATAGCTAATTTAATTAAGAATCAGTGAAGAAGCATAGTAAAAAAATGATATGCAACGAAAATTGATTGGAGTGACGGGGCGACTCCAACGGGAACAGCCCGAAACTCGAGACC
>JAAYHP010000127.1 GCA_012735355.1 Lysinibacillus sp.
CATCTAATGGTAGAATCATGCCACTTATTTCCTGCGTTTGCTTTTCCAGCTATTTGAGCAGGGGTTGGAACTCCCTCGTTTTATAGCCGTCTTGCAATACTTTGTCGTCCGTTTCCTTCCAAATATTCTTTAAAAATTCGTCTAACAATATTTGGTGTTTCATCATTTCGGATATACAATTTTCCATCTCTTACTTCATACCCATATGGAGGGTTTGATCCTTTAAAAAGTCCACTTTTTGCTCGAGTCTTTAATGTCTCTTTCACACGATTACTCGTGTTTTGAGATTCTTGTTCGTACATCCATGCATACAGGCCAAACATATGAGTGTTCCCTGTTAATGTATTGATCGCATTATCTAATGTAATAATGTGAATCCCTTGGTTTTCACATAAGTTTTTGATTTTATAGGATAATTCTCCATTTCGGGCAAGGCGTGATAACTCTTTGGCAAGAATGATATCGAACTTCTTATCCTGAGCATCTTCAATCAGTTTTTGAAGTTCTTCTCGTTTTGCCGTCGTCCCGCTTTCAACGTCAATATAAAATTTGTAAATATCCCAACCTTTTTCCGCTATATAATTATAAAACAGTTCTTGCTGATATTTTAAGGAATCTTTTTGTTCTTCTTTATCGGTAGAAACACGAACATATACTGCACATCTCATTTTGAATCATACTCCTTCTCGTCTTTTTGAGATGTAGCAGTGTTTACCTTACTAGCATTATTGACGAGTTCTTCAATTTTATGATCAATAATTGAATTTATAACATCCATGAAAGTGAGCGAAGTATCTGCAAAAATTCGTTCAACGGTGTTTTCTGATCTATTCATGATTTATCGCTTTCCCTTTTATAATTTTTCAATATAAAAAAATCCGCAGAATTACATAACCAACAATGTGAATGGTTACGTAACCTCTGCGGTTCTCGCTTTTTATTGGGTTACACTATTTATTTGACTTTGTACAAATATTCTTCAATGCGATGTTTATAGGTATTTCCCTTTCCATTGTAACTATTTCTTCTATACTCAAATAAGAAATTAGTTAGCTGTGAATGTTCTTCTGTTGAAAGTTTTGATGGATGATTCACTCTTATATAGAGAAATCCCTTTAGATTTCCTTGGTTGTTAATCATTTTTCTTCTCCTTTTCTTTATCCATAGAAATTTTTAACTAATCATTAGCATATGGTCATATAGCCTCTGCGGATTTCACCTTTTATAGTGTGATCGAATATTTTATTAACTGCGTGCTTGTTTTGAATGTTTATAACGAATTTAATTCTCCGACTTCACATCTATGTTTGCTTTCTTATATTTCTATCTACATGACTTTAACTGTTGTTCGAATATATGCTGCACTTTGGATAGCAAATTCATCTCCTTCGTTATTTGTATTTTCCGTTTTGCATAAAGCATTGTATCTTCGATTTTTCATATTTGAAGAGAAATAAGGAATTTTTTTAAAAAAATTTGATTAACCGATTTGTTCTGAAACATTATACTTATCGACTCAATGTATTTTAATAGGATTTTAAAATTTTTTAAGATATTTTGGATTAATCAATTGGGTAAATAGTTATA
>JAAYHP010000128.1 GCA_012735355.1 Lysinibacillus sp.
ATTACGGGCAACCCTTTATCGGATTTAAAAGCTGAAGAAGAGAAACCAGATGTAATATTACTAACACACGGTCATAACGACCATGTTGGTGATACAATTCAACTAACTAAGGCAATCAATTCACAAGTTGTAGCGTTGAATGAACTCGCTGTTTATTTGCAAAAACAAGGTGTTAACGCACATCCAATGGGTGTTGGAGGAGCATATGAGTTTCCTTTTGGTAAAGTAAAATATACCCTTGCATTTCATGGTTCCATTTATGAAACAGAAACGGAAGTCATTAATACAGGAAACCCAGGTGGAATTCTGTTTTACGCGGAAGGTTTAACAATTTACCATGCGGGAGATACAGCTTTATTTTGCGATATGAAGTTAATCGGGGATCGCAATGATATTGACGTTGCCTTCTTACCGATTGGTGATAACTTCACAATGGGTCCAGAAGATGCAGCGTATGCTGTTGAATTGTTAAAGCCAAAAACAGTTGTTCCAATCCATTACAATACATTCCCACTCATTAAACAAGATCCAAATGATTTTGCAAAACTTGTGAAAAATAGTAAAGTACAAATATTGCAACCTGGAGACAAAGTAGAGCTACCTTAATAGCTGAATGAAACATATACCATCATTTTGAAATAAATAGAAAAGAGAAAGTAAGTTATAGGGATGACTGTACTAGTCAAGAAAAAACTCTGTAACTGCTTTCTCGATTTTTTTCTATACATACTTGAAAATATGGTACACTATGGGAAGAGAAAGTACGATGAAAATAGGTGATATCGATGTCAACAAAACACGAAAAAATATTGCAATATATCGAGTCACTACCCGTTGGCGAAAAAATTTCAGTTCGACAAATTGCGAAAGAATTGCAAGTAAGTGAAGGGACAGCTTACCGAGCGATTAAAGAAGCGGAAAATCGAAGTTTAGTAAGCTCCATTGAACGCGTTGGAACGATTCGAATTGAAAAGAAAAAGAAAGAAAATATCGAACGTTTAACTTTCGCAGAAATCGTCAATATCGTAGATGGTCAAGTACTCGGTGGAAAAGCAGGATTACATAAAACTTTAAATAAGTTTGTTATCGGTGCCATGCAACTTGAAGACATGATGCGGTATACAGATGCAGGAAGCCTTCTTATTGTAGGTAACCGCTTTAAAGCTCATCATAACGCATTATTAACAGGTGCAGCCGTACTGATTACAGGTGGGTTTGATACGACGGAAGAAAACAAAAAACTTGCCGATGAATTAGAACTTCCAATTATCTCCTCTAGTTATGATACGTTTACAGTTGCAACAATGATTAACCGTGCTATTTACGATCAGCTGATTAAAAAAGACATCTTATTAATAGAAGATATTTATGTTCCTCTCGAAGATACGGCAATGTTGAAAAGCGGTCAAACAATTGCACATTTCCATGCATTGAATGCCCACACGACCCATGGTGCGTTTCCAGTTGTATCAAAAAATAATAAATTAGTTGGTATTGTAACAGCAAAAGACGTGATTGGTAAAGATGAAACGGAACTTATTGATAAAGTGATGACGAAGCAACCGATTTCTGTATCAATGAAAACGAGTGTTGCTACAGCTGGACACCGCATGATTTGGGAAGGTATTGATTTATTGCCGGTCGTTGATGAAGATGGATTTTTACAAGGCGTGATTAGTCGACAAGATGTATTGAAAGCATTGCAAACAGCTCAACATCAACCTCAACATGGTGAAACGATTGACGATATTGTAAAAGGTGAAATGAAAGTTCTTGGGGATAATGAAGTAGTTGTAGAGTTTACAGTTACACCACAAGTGACAAATCAATATGGAGCAATTTCCTATGGTGCCTTTACAACTTTGTTAACGGAAGTCGGGTTGATTGCATTGAAAAGAAGAAAACGGGGCGATGCGGTATTAGAAAATATATCGACATATTTTATTAAGCCAATCCAAATGGAAAATGTATTGAAAGTTGTGCCCCATATTTTAGATATGAGCCGTAAGTTCGTGAAAATGGATTTTGACGTATATAGCGAGGAAGTTCTTGCGGGGAAAGCGATGGCTACATTCCAATTGCTTGACCGTTAAATAAAAAAAGCAATATGTATATATATTGCTTTTTTGTACGGCCTATTGTTTATTGTCTGTTTAATTCGTATTCTTGTTGCACAAATTTTCCTTCATGTTTTGCTCGTTTGAAGCTGAAATATGCTTCCATGAAACCTATAATAACGAATACGATTCCAACAAGGTAACCTACTAAAGTATCTTGTACGATAAAGGTATTTAATCCGAAAAATATGACGAAGAGTCCTAGAGCAACACCGGCTTTCGCTTTATACCATTTCTTTTGGATTGGTAATGTTGAACGGAATTGCTTCGTTTTAAAGTAGAAATATGCCATAAATGAACAGACAATTAATACGATAAATAAAGCATTTAACATAAAAGACCCTCCCTAGACTAACTAAAATTATTGTAACGATTTTTTCGCAAAAATGCTAATATAGATAAAAATATTTCACCATGATTTGGAGGGTAAACTTTGAAAAGACAAATCATTGACACAATTGAACAATACGATACAATTATTCTTCACAGACATATTCGACCAGATCCGGATGCATACGGCTCACAATTCGGATTAAAGACATTAATCGAAATCAATTATCCAAATAAGCAAGTGTATGCAGTAGGCAGCCACGACGAATTGTTATCTTATATTGAACGTCCAGATACGATTGATGATGCACTTTATTCAGGTGCCCTCGTCATTGTAACGGATACGGCGAATACAGAGAGAATTGATGATGAGCGTTATTCAATGGGTGATTATTTAATTAAAATCGATCACCATCCAAACGATGATACATACGGTGATTTGTTGTGGGTAAACACAGATGCAAGTTCATGTAGTGAAATGATTTATGAACTATATGAAGAAGGTGCAAAATATAAAAATTGGAAAATGTCTGACCACGCTGCGAAAGTCCTTTTTGCGGGAATTGTTGGAGACACAGGTCGATTTTTATATCCTAGCACATCAAAAAGAACCTTTGAAATTGCAGGGCAATTAGTAAGTTATAATTTTGATCGCGATGAAATCTTTAATGGCATGTATGAAATGGAATCGAATTTATTAAAGTTGCAAGGGTATTTTTATCAAAACTTTGTGATGGATGAAAATGGCGCAGCTTATATTAAGTTGCCAAAGGAATTGTTAACAGAATTCAATGTGACAACTTCGGAAACATCAGCTTTAGTAGGTTCATTGAGCAACATTAAAGGTGTTCGAGCGTGGGCAATTTTTGTAGAAGAGCAAGATGAAATTCGCGTTCGACTGCGCTCAAAAGGTCCAATTATTAATGAGCTAGCAAAGAAATACCATGGTGGCGGACATCCCCTAGCATCGGGAGCGACTGCATATTCTTGGGATGAAGTAGATAACATCATAGCTGATTTAAAAGAACTATGTAAAAATGAAAAATAATTTTTTAGGAGGGATGTAGGGTGTCCATATATCCGCAAATACGAACAAGTGCAGATTTATTAAAGAGTACGATTCGTATGGAAGAACTCATCCCTTTTCTAATAGAGCAAAAGGCAGAAGCTTGTGCAATCGTTAATTCGAAACTGTACGGGCTTTTGCCTTTTTACCACGGTTTAAAAGGTGCAGGTATAAAACCGGTTTTAGGATTAACGGTGCGTGTTCAATTTGAAGAAGGAGACCCGCTCCCTTTACTTATTTATGCACAAACAAATATAGGTTATAAAAATTTGTTAAAAATTTCAAGTGCTATCGCCATAAGGGAAGATGAATTATTGCCCATCCGTTGGTTAAAAGGCTACTCCGACGGGATTATTGTAGTGATTCCTGTTTTAAATGAAGGGGCAGCTTGGCTACAACATCGAGAAGGCATGTTAGAGTTGCATAGGATTTTCCAACAACGTTTATGGCTCGGTATCTCGAGAGTAGGTGGAGTAAAATCCCTCATGGAAGAAGAAGCGATTGTTATTAGTGAAAAGATGAATGTTAAAATGATCGCACTTCACGAATGCAAGTTTTTGAAGCGGGAAGATGCCTTTAGTTATAAAGTGGCGAAAAGCATCGATACGGGAATAAAACTAAGCGATGATGCTTCCGATGAAGAATATAAAAATTATTTTATGCCAACGAGTAAAGAGTGGATGGAGTGGTTTCAAGACCATCCAGAATGGCTTGAAGAAACGAGAAAAATGCTTTTGAGTTGTCACGTTGAAATAGAGCAATATGGTCACATCATGCCGAAGTTTCCTTTACAAAATGGAGAAAGTGCTGAAAATGTGTTAGCGAAGCTCGCTTTCGCCGGACTGAAAGAGCGATTAAAAACAAATAATCTCCATGAAACTTACGTGAAAAGATTGCAATATGAATTAGACATCATATTTTCAATGGGATATGCGGATTATTTTTTAATCGTTGCAGATTTTATGAAGTATGCACGAGAACAAAAAATTTTAACGGGGCCAGGGAGAGGTTCTTCTGCCGGTTCCCTCGTAGCCTATGCATTATACATTACCCAAGTGGACCCGATTCGGTACGGGTTATTGTTTGAACGATTTTTAAATCCGGAACGAATCACGATGCCAGATATTGATATTGATTTTGTCGATACGAGAAGGCAAGAAGTGATACAGTACGTAGCACAAAAATATGGGAAGAAACATGTGGCGCAAATTATTACCTTTGGTACATTATCTGCAAAAGCGGTCGCTAGAGATGTGGCAAGAATGTTTAATTTCGAGTCTGAAACACTAGAAATGATTTCCCGACTCATCCCGAATAAATTAGGCATTACATTAAGAGAAGCTTACAACTCTAGTGAACCTTTACGAAAATGGATTGAAGCTGAAGATATAAGAAAACGTTGGTTCGAGGTGGCATTAAAGTTAGAAGGGTTGCCACGAAACGCTTCTACCCATGCGGCTGGTGTTGTTTTAAGTCCGATGCCCCTTGTCGAAGTTATTCCAATTGAACAAGGTAATGAAGGTATATATATTACCCAATGGCCGATGCAAGAAGTGGAGCAAATGGGCCTTCTGAAAATGGATTTTCTCGGATTGAGAAATTTAACGATGATTGAGCAAATTCGTAAAACAATATATTATGCTCGAAATAAATTTATTGATTTGTATGAAATCCCGTTGAACGATGAAAAAACCTTTCAATTATTGCAACAAGGGGATACAGCAGGAATTTTCCAATTGGAATCCGAGGGGATGAAAAAAGCATTAATCGAAATTGTGCCTACACAATTTTCGGATATTGTTGCTGTGAACGCTTTGTATAGACCGGGTCCAATGCAATTTATTTCCGTATATGCTGCTAGAAAAAAAGGGTTGGAGCAAGTGAAAATGCCTCACCCGGATTTAGCGCCGATTTTAGAAGAGACTTATGGAATTATCGTTTATCAAGAGCAAATTATGCAAATAGCTCACGCTTTAGCAGGGTTTACGTTAGGTCAAGCGGATTTACTTAGAAGGGCAGTGAGTAAGAAAAAAAGAGAAGTATTGGAGGAACAAAGGGCTGCCTTTGTGAACGGAGCAGTGGCGAAAGGATATTCACAATCTGTGGCGGAGTTGGTTTATAAAGATATTGTCCGCTTTGCTGACTACGGATTTGCTAAAAGCCATGCCGTTGCCTACAGCATGATTTCTTATCAAATGGCTTATTTTAAAGCTAACTACCCTGTGGAGTTTTACGCAGCGATGATGACCTTTGCAACAGGAAATCAAGAAAAGCTATTTTCTCTTATTGTAGAGGCGCGGAATAAAGGAATTTCTATATTGCCTCCTTCCCTCCATAAAAGTAAAGGGGTATTTACGGTAGAACGAAATCAAATTCGCTTTAGCTTATCTGCAATTAAGGGAGTGTCGCAATCCTTTTTGAAAAAAGTGTCGCAAGCTCTTGGAGAAGCTGGGCCATTTGATGATTTATTTGACTTAGCTGTTTCTTTAAGTGGAATTCATTTCACTCGGAAAAACATTGAGCCTTTAATTAAAGCGGGAGCGTTAGATGACTTCGGTAAAGATCGAGCAACGCTTCTTGCTTCAATCGAAGCAGCAGAAAAACATGCAAAAATTGTACGGCCAACGGAGGAAGAAGATTTATTTTCTTCCCAAAGCTCCCTATTCGGTAAGCCGAAATATTTGGATGCAGAACCGATTCCAAATGCGATGAAATTGCAATTTGAAAAGGAAGTATTAGGTTTTTACTTATCGGAGCATCCAGTGACGAAAATTCGCACAGCATTATCGATAAGAGGAAGTACTTTAACTATTAAAAAATACCCGCAAAACAGTTTCGTTCAACTCGTTGGGATGGTAGAATCGTTACGGCAAATTCGGACGAAAAAAGGGGAGTTAATGGCTTTTGTCCAAGTGCAAGATGAATATGGGTCCATTTCAATCACCTTGTTTCCGAAACAATATAATGATTGTATCGGTTGGATAAAGGAAGAGGCCCTCATATACATTGAAGGAAATTTAGAATACCGCTACAATCAACCGCAAATTAAAGCAAAAATAATAAAAAAAGTTCAATAGCGAGATTTTTTTGTTTGATATTACAAAAACTGTGCATTTTTGCACAGTTTTTTCTTTACAAAGGAGAAAACTTTTTGTAAACTTAACGAAAGTGGTCTGACCACTTTTGATTAATAATAAAACGGGATTGTTCGGAACATGAGGTGAACATGAACACAAATCAAGAAAATAAGAAAATATTTTTAGAAATCGTTAGTAAGTTGAAAGACATAATCATTACTGAAAATATTCAACCGGGTGACAAACTGCCTTCGGAAAGGGTTTTATCTGAAACGTTAGGTGTCGGTAGATCCTCGGTACGGGAAGCGCTACGCAGTTTAGAATTGTTAGGAATTATCGAAACGAGACATGGAGGCGGTACTTTTCTAGCGTCGTCTCAACAGTATAAATTAGTGGAATTGTTGGCAACGTTTATTTTGCAGGAAAACCAATCGATTCGAGATGTCCATAAGACGAGGGAAATTCACGAACGAGAGGCGATACGCATCATTTCCTCAAATAAACGATTAAGACAACTTCCAGTTTGGGAAAGCTTATTTTTAAAGATTGAATTGGAAACAGAAGTGATTCGAGATCATATTTTGCGTGAATTAATGATTGCATCGGAAAATAGATTAGCCCTGAGGATATGGCTTCAACTAGTGGCTTATAGTGCAAATGCTTTAAAAAAAGTAACGACGGATGATGAAAAACCAATGTTGCTTAGATTATTAAAGTCTATACAGCTCGGATATGAA
>JAAYHP010000129.1 GCA_012735355.1 Lysinibacillus sp.
ATATATCCACTCCAACCATACAACAAAGAAACAATGGTACAGGCATTAAATTCGTTTCAACCTGCGGGCTGGACACCATTAGCAGCATCCCTTATAAAGGCACAAGAAGATCTCGCTCCATTCAAAGGTGAAAATAATCGAAATATTGTGTACGTAGTGAGCGACGGAATTGAAACATGTGGAGGAGATCCAATAGCGGCCGCCAATAGTTTAAAAGAATCGGGAGTAGCCCCTATTGTTCATGTGATAGGTTTTGATTTAAACGAGAAAGATCAAAAACAATTACAGGAAATTGCGAAAGCTGCTGGAGGAACGTATACGAACGTAAAAAACCAGGATCAACTACAAAACGAATTTAATAAAACTGTTCAAGATTCATTTGAATGGTTGGAGTGGGAAGTTAGAGAAAAATTTAATTTATCAAACTATTATTTGAATCAAAGAGAAGAAATTAGTTCTATATTTTGGGGGTGGTTTTCAAAAAATATGCATGAAAATTTTATGATTAACACAGCCATAACACAATTGAGAGTAAAAAACTCCATCACAAGTGACCAAAATGCTAAATTACAAAAATTAAGAAGGGATTTTTATAATCAACTAAATCTTGAAGTAAAAGAGTTAGAGAAAGTATTAGTTAATATTACTCAAGAAGAGTATCAAGATAAGAAAAATCAAATAGAAGAAATATATAAGAAAAATATTTCAAATTAATGTTTATAAAACTATATCCCTAGAGGTAGGTGATTTTATGAGAAATGTTGTGTCTAACTCAATCACGCTATATTTTCAAGAGTTTTGGAAATTGATATTGTTATCCTTTTGTATATATGTTCCATTGCTATTATTACACGCTGTCATAGTTAATTCTATCTATCAAGCAACCCGTTTTTCAGAGTATCCAGGTTTAGCTGGAGATATGGCTAATGGAATATTTATGATTGTTTTCTTAACAATTGCTCAAGTTCCTTTTATTAAATTTACGTTACTTGATATGGATGGGGAAGAAAAACCTTTAAAAAAATCAATTTCCTTTGCTTTAGATAAATTAATTCCTATTTACATTTTTGCTTGTCTATATGCAATATTCATCTTTATTGGCGGACTATTTTTTGTTATACCAGGAGTAATTATTCTCCTATTGTTTTACTTTGTACCGTATTTCATTGCTGACAATGTAAAAGGTTTTAAAAGTGCAATTAAAAAGTCAGTAAAATTTATGAAGAAAAACGTTTTCAAAGCGACGGTTATTATCTTACTTTTAATGATTATCCAATTATTATTTGAGAATATTTTAGTATACCTATTGACTTTCTATACGAATGTTTATTTCGTGTTACTGTTAATAAAAATCATCTTTTTAATGTTCCTTTTACCATTACAAACGATAATAATCACAAATGTTTTTAATCAATGGAAGCCAGTATAAGATCCAGTGCTAACGGTAAATTATAATTTAGAAAATACGAGGTTGGGACATATAGCTAATTTAATTAAGAATCAGTGAAGAAGCATAGTAAAAAAATGATATGCAACGAAAATTGATTGGAGTGACGGGGCGACTCCAACGG
>JAAYHP010000003.1 GCA_012735355.1 Lysinibacillus sp.
CCTATATGCCGATACCTATTGATATTACAGAAGTGAGTTTAGATGAACCGGTTCTTTATCGTGCTACTGCTTCTGTAGAAAGTTTTAACACTCCTATTGAACAAGGAATGATTGAAGTTCGAGGTGAAGTAAGAGTAAAATATCATTATTAGAAAATTTTAGGGGATTTTTCTCCTTTTTTTATTTTCAAAGGAAATTACTTTGTTTTTGTTGAAGTATACTTATTTGAAGGGAGGAAATACCTTGTTCAATATCGTCGAATTCATATTTACTTTACTAGTTTGGGGAATCATATTATTTTTTGCTTTTCGCATTTACAAAAATCAAGAGGAACGAACAAAAATTTGGAAAATAATAATCGTGTTGATTGTTGGTCTTTTTACCTTTTCGATTACATTGCCTTTCTTTCATACTAGTATCCGAATTGCTCTATTACCTTTAGGAGTTTGGATATTATTTGCCATATTAAAAAATAAGGAACATCGTTGGAACAAATATCGAAAATATGCTTGGCTTGGGTTTTTCAGCAATTATATTTTTCTAGTGTCTTTTGTACTTACCTTTTACATCCATTCGTTGATTTATCATCAACATTCTATCAACACTTATATAGGTGATATATCGGAAGCAAAAGTTGTTTCTATTCATCCTAGCGGAAAAAGCAATTTTGATTTAAAAGAAGATTTTATGGAATCCATTTCATCAATGGAACAAGGAGATTTTTTCGCTAGTGTACCTATTGAAGAATTGTTTACAGGAGAATTTAGAGAAAAAGATGAAGAACGCTTCCCATATATACTTGTCAATTATAAGCCAAAGTGGGGAAGCGGCATCAAGTCAGTTATTTATATTGAGGAAGACGGGAAAGGGATCTTAATTAGAACAGAAAATGAGAGTATGTATTTCCGCTCTGACATCATGTTATTGGAGGAGGGGGGGACACCATGAATAAGAAAAAGTGGATTGCACTGGGGGTTTTTGCCCTTTTAATTTTAGGGATGTTTATTTATTTTTTAATCAATGAGTTTCCATCCGACTTTTTAAAGGAAGAAGAATTGATAGGAAAATTAAATAGTGTAGATGAAAAAATCGAAGTAGAAGTTATTCAAGATTTGATTTTTATGGATGATAAACATGTTTTCGTACCCTTTATTTCAAAGGATGAAGATTATGGTTTTAGCTTATGGAAATGGAAAAATGGAAAATGGCATCTATCGGAAAAAAGGGTTAGCGGACTTATCAATTTCATTCAACTAAAAGAAAATGATCCTACCTCCTATTATTTTGTTTGGAATTTACCAGGAAATAATATTAGCGCCATCAAACTATATATGATAAGAGAACGGGACTATCGTATAACAAATGGCTTACCTAATTATCAACCGCGCGTACAAATGGAACGATTGTATAAAAAGGATACAACTTATGGAGTAGAACCTTTACCAGATGAAATGCTTGAAGTATATCAAGAAATCATTGAAATGAATGATAACGTTGAGGATTTCTTTATGTTTCCAATAAATAATGATTTGTATTTTACTTCGAATATATATGACGAAAATGGTGAAGTTATTGTTATTAATATTAACGGTTACTCTTATTTTGGAGACGTAATGATTAAAAGCGATGACTTGTTCCCAAATGTCCCAATTAACGATTTAGAATATCCAAACCGTTAGGAGGATAAAAAATTGGCAAAGTACGAACAAAAAATGAAAGAGACGGATGCCAGTGTCATTGAATTTATTGAATCGGTAGAAAGCCCGAAAAAGAGGAAAGACGCCTACAAACTTTTAAAAATTTTTGAAGAGACATCAGGATATGAAGCGAAAATGTGGGGATCAAGCATTATTGGATTTGGTTCATATCATTACAAATACCCAACCAGTCATGAAGGGGATGCACCCCTTGTAGGTTTTTCGCCTAGAAAGGCAAAAATTAGCCTTTATTTTGCAACGGGTGACACAGAGCGAGAAAAATTGCTAGAAAACTTCTGAAAACATACGACGGGAAAAGCTTGTGTTTACATTAATAAAGTAGACGATATTAATGTAAATGTTTTAAGAGAACTTATTAAACAGTCCATTGAATTTTTAAGGGAAAGGTATCCTTAATGAATCGATTTATTCTTCGATATAAACTGTTTTTTGCAACTTCATGAGGAATTCCTCATAAAGTTGCTTTTTTATTGACTTGTAGTTGCTGTGAAAATATAGCGTAGTTTATTTAATATGGAATATATCTTCTTTTGAGACTAATAATTATGTTAAAATTACCGATAATAGTAGAGGAGAAGATTTTGAGAATAGAGGATAGTATTGCATTTTCATATAGCTTTAATTGGAGGGAAGAGAATTTGAGAAAATACATAAAATATTTAAAACTACCATTCATTATTGTTTTTTCATTAATGGTAGTTCTTTCAACTAGTTTGATAACATACGCCAATGACATACCGTACGAATATACCTTTGAAATTGATGCGGGTAATCAGTTTAACGGGATTAATGGTGTGAAAAAAATTGTCATGACATTTGATGATCACATTTTATCTGCAAAAGATATAAAGATGGGGGCTAATGTGTATGTCCTACCAAGTGATGTAGATATCAATGATTCAAATGTAGATGATTTAAAAGTCAATATTTTAAAACCATTACTAATAAGTGGTAACAAAATAGAAATCTCCTTTAAAAACTTAGAATATCTAGATTATTCTATTGGCAGTAATAAACAATATAAAGTTGTTATAGAAAAAGATGCCAATTTGCATTTCGACCAATTAACAGACTATATTTTACCGTTTTCTATCGAAGAAGTTTTACCAGGCTTTGAGTCGATTTTTGTTAACTCCTCTCTAGAAACTATTAATAATCGAATAATGAAACATAATGCACCTATGGATATTGAAATTCATATTCCGAAAGTGTATTTAACGGAAATTATTACAAGTCATCGATATAAAGGTGTTGCAGATCCAGAATTGGAATCCCATGCAATAACAAATATTGATGTGAAAGCAGATCCGGAAGCAACTAGAATGATTGTTTCGGTAAATAATGAAGATCAATATTATCGAGAGTTAGATTATCGTCGAGAAGTTGGCGGATTTACGATGGGACAAGCAGGTCTTGAAGCGTTAATTTGTCAAGGGGAAAGCGGATGTACCGGAAGTGCAAAAGACATTAAATTAGTGGCGTACAATCAGTACGGTAAACGCTTGACGGAAAGAAGCTTTAAATTAAAGGTCGCAAATAATGAAAAAGATTTCACTACAAACGATTATATTAAAAAACCAGATAAAGTATTTGGTACGAAAACAACTCTATTAGAATTAATTCAAAATCCAAAGTTATTAGAATCAATCCTTTCTCAAATACCAGTTACACAATTGGAAAAATTAGGTGTAACTTATTCCTTAGGTAATAAAATTGAGATCTCAAATTTAGAACAATTTATAATGGCTATCAATAACCCTAGTTTTAAAACGCTAATTCAAACAGATGATATTATTGGAGATATTGCTTTTGAACGTCCTCTAACTCTTGATAGCGATGAAAGAGCCATAGTTGGAAGCGTCACTATGGGAAGTGGTGGAGACATTATTGCTAGAATCAAAGACTCTCGTATTACAGAAAATCTTGATATTTTTGTAGGTGAAGAAGGGTCCGCTATTCTTGAAAATGTTCATGTGGATGGATTTACAACTATAGATGGAGCTAATGGATCATTGCATATGTTCAACTTCTCATCATCAAATCCAATCGTTTTAGATCATGCATTAGCAAGTGGAGAACCTTTCTCGGATACAAAGAGTAAATCAATTCGCATCGTAAATGTTGGTGCAACACCAGATTTCCATATAGAAAGTGATGGTACAGCAGAATTAGTTGGTACATATGGTGAAATTTCCATTCATACACCAAATTCACGACTTATTCTTGCCAATAGTACGGAGATTGAAGAAATTATTGTACCACCTGGTAATCATGTAACGATTATTAAACCAAGAAATAAAGATTTACCTTCAATTGAAGGAAGTTATGATGTAATTGATACAGATCCAGTTGTTGGCGAAGATGGAAAAGTTATTAATGAAGTGTACTATCCGGAAATTTTATCTGAATCAGCGAAAGTATGGAAAGAGTTAGGACAACATTTTACAGTGGAGAAATTCCCGTATGGAATTGAATGGGAAGTTGTAAATCCAAATGTATTTGGTGGAAAATCAAAAGTTTATGTTGAAAACCAAAGAATTAATATTGTAGATGTGACGACAGAACAAATGCAAGAAGTTGTTCTACAAGGAATATTAGATGGTGAAATTTACAGAGTAACAATCTTCATAGAAGTTACAATAGAGTAGGGAGGACTTTAAGTGGTCATGAAAAGAAAAAGCGTAGCAATTTTAACCGCTCTTATTCTATGCATCTCGCTTTTATTCCCTTTTGGAAATATAGCAGGTGCATATGGAATTACCAATCATGAAAAAGTAGTCGATGCAGGTGATATGCATTTTGTTGTACTACAAGATGATGGAACTGTTTGGAGTTGGGGCGATAATAATTATGGACAATTAGGTGCGAAAGAAAGTTCCAATCATTCAACGGTTCCTGTACGAGTTCGATTAGATAATGGAGCAACTTTAGATAATATAAAATCTATCGCAGCTGGAGGTTATCATTCTGTTGCCCTTGATAATGATGGTTATGTATGGACATGGGGTCTTAACGCTTACGGGCAACTAGGGCAAGACCAAGATCGCTCAGTTTTACCTTTAAATAATAGTCCAAAACGTATCAATGATGGCAGTATCGATACTTCCATGGGCTTAGTTAAAGCTATTGCAGCAGGTGAACAACATACACTGGCTGTAGATTTACAAGGTAGAGTTTGGGCTTGGGGCTTTAATGAGTATGGCCAATTAGGTCAACCAACTAGTGTGAAATATTCAAATAAACCAGTTCTTGTATCTGGTGTTAATGATGTAGTAGCCGTTGCAGCAGGAGCCAACCATTCTGTTGCATTAACGAGCGATGGCAAAGTGTATGCTTGGGGTCGCGGTAATGAAGGACAAGTTGGAAATGGGCAAACTAGAGATAAAAATGATACACCAGAGCTTGTTCGTAATTTAACAGGCATAATGGAAATCGCAGCAGGAGATAATCATACTTTAGCGTTAAAACATGACCGTACTACAATTTATGCTTGGGGTTCTAATAATTATGGTCAGCTTGGTGATGGAGGATATGATGCAAAACTAACGCCAATCCAAGTATCCGGAATAAGTGGAGTAAAAATGATTTCAGCAGGTAATGACCACTCTATAGCCATTAAAGATGATGGTACCGTTTGGACGTGGGGACGCAATACTTCTGGTAATCAAACTTCACGCTCAACACCAATACAATTAGATGGTGTGACGAATGCCATTTCCATCGGTGGCGGTGGCGGAGCAATGAATAGCTTTACGCTTGTTGTTAGCCAAGATGGTTCATTATATTATTGGGATCAAAGCTCTTCCAATCCAACAACAAATTTACCGATTGTAAAAAAAGTTCACGGCATTTATAAAGTGATGCGAACTATTGAATATCCATATGTACAAGGTGGACAAGTAGTGTTCCTATATTCCGGAAATGCTTCCAATGTGGAAATCATCGGTGATTTTAATAACTGGGTCGAGTTATCTTTATCGAGAATAAGCGCATCCGGTTGGACAAAACAAATTGAACTACAGCCTGGAACTTATAGTTATGGATATAAAATTGATGGGAATATCATTCCAGACCCGCTTAACCGTGTGAAAAAAATAACGCAAACTGGGGCGGTACTCAGCGAATTAAAAGTACCTGAATATGCAACAGAAGGTCCAATTATTAATGACAATCAAGTTACATTCACATATAACAGCTATGACCATACTGGAAAGCTAGAATATGATGCAGAAACAACATATGTTGCGGTACGAGGCAGTTTCAATAACTTTGTTGATATTCCATTAGTGTTACAACCAAATAATACATGGGCTGTGACAACAACGGTAGCACCGGGGGAATATTATTACTACTTTGTCGTTCGTGATAAAGATAGTTTACAAGATGAAGAGAAAAGACTCGATGTTTTAAATCCAAATGTTCATACGGATTTCTTAGGCATTAAAACAAGCACTTTCAAAGTAAAAGATAAGATCGAAGCAAAAATTCCTGTAACAGGAATTGAATTAAACGTTGGTCCGACAATGGATTTAGTAGTCGGAGAAGAGTACACATTACAAGCTCTATTAACACCTGCTGATGCAACGAATAAAAAAGTGAACTGGACGTCTACAAATGATAGTATTGTCTCTGTAGATGAAGATGGAAAGTTAACAGCACATGCTGTTGGTAATGCAACAATTATTGCGACAACTGATGATGGAGGAAAGACAGCGTTCGTCAATATCACTGTCTATCCACAAGATAATTCCGTTTCCTATCCGAGAGTGGGCTATGAAGCAATTATTCCAAAAGGTGCAACGAATGTAGATCCAAATAAAGTTTGGTACATTAACTTCAGTGATGCCTTTGATTTAGATTCAGTAAATAGCAGTAATGTGTATGTTTTAAGAGACGACGGTCAAAAAATTCCTGTCGGCTATCAAATTAGTAACGACGATAAAACGTTAGAAGTACGTTTGCAAAGTGGTTATTCGTATACTCCAGGTAGAACATATTACTTATTCATTGAAGATACAGTAAAATCAAAATATACAAAACAAAACTTAACGAAGAAATATCAAATGAAATTCCAAATAAAAGTTGATTAACATGAAAAACCACCAGGGAAAAATTCTCTGGTGGTTTTTTTATTCTTTATTTTGTTTTAAATTTGTGAATAATTGGCTTTTTCAAGAATTCATTTGATGTAGTAAGACCTTTAATATTACGGTTAATAACTAACGTATATTGATTTCCAGTTTTATATTGTGTTTCAGGGACAATCAACAATGTTTTGCCGTCATCACTTAATTGTAATTCAACTGGATGTTTCTTACCTGTCGCATCATCAATTACATAAATTTCATTAGAATATAGTGCCTTGCGTTGTACTTTTGCACTGAATGTTACTCGAAGAACATGTGATGTTGAGTATGTTGGAATGATAGTTGACCATTCCGTTGGTTCATCAGGAACAACTACTGCCAGTGGACTAATCACATTATTATTTAGTACAAAGGCATAAATTTCTTCAGTTGGTGAAGAAACAAGTTCACCGTTCGTAGCTGTTTCCCAAGTGGAAATGTCGAAGGACGAATCCAACGTGAAGGAATCAGCAATAAACGAATTTGAACGGGCACTGTAATCATAAGAAATTTGACTGCTATTCGTAGTGTAATAAATTGTTCCAGACGTTCCAGTTGGAAGAGATAGTCGATATGAAGAACCAACTTTAGTTACAACTGGTTTTGAAACATTATTCACTAAATTATAAGTTCCTGATTCAGTAGCAAGACCAATGATATTCTCACCATTTTTTTCGCTCGGTTGAATAATTGAATAAGTTGTCCCATCTGAAACAACTGTTTTTGCAAATTTTAAGTTGGAAGGGTTATGCATTTCTACTTCGATCGGTTGAACGAAGGAATATTTTCTTCCACCCCAATCCAATTCAATACCGTTAGTTATCCGTTTAACGGATAATGTTGGCTCTTTGGACTCGATGACGTTACCGCTTGGTACAAAGATGGCAGTATCATTAGCAATGAATGTTACGCCTTTTTCGATCGCAGTTTCTTTTTCTGCTTGTGTTAACGTAATGCTTTTTCTTGTTGAGCTTAAGTTCCCAATCATTTTGTTTAACGTATTTTTAGCAAGTTCTAATTCGCTACCTTTTATTACAGTTACTTTATAATGCTTAATTGTTCCATCTTCAGAAGTAACTGTATAAGATAACGGTTCGTCAAAGGTATGGTTAATAGTAGGAGGAGTTACATCACCTACTGATTCCCAAGAAGCTTTATAATTTAATAAATCGATTTCACTTATATTTGAAGGATCGATTACTAAAATTGTTTCTTCATCATGATCAATTACAACATTTGCACCTATGGAAGTGCCATATGTTTTATGTTTTAAATCAAAGCTTGTAATTAAAGCTGGTTTATTGGCATCACCATAAATTGTAACATTCACAGGGTTAGATGGTTTACTTTCAATTCCATTTACCGTTTGAGTTACATAGTAACCAAGGCCAGCTGGAATTTCATCAAAGCTTGTTGAAACATCATTCATTTCATTTTTCATGATTTTAGTACTAATAATTTGTCCATAGGAATTATATAAAGTCACAATTGTTGTATCGTTTTTAAATACACCAGAAACATTGATTTTACTTTTTCCTCGAGGTGCTTGGATTTCTTTTACTACTGGTGGTGCAACTGTAATTGTTCTCACTTTTTCATTTGCTTTAGTACCACGTTTTGTTGTGACATTATAGTGGATTTTATAAACACCTGGTTCAGTAATATTTAAAGAAGTTGGACAAGGGTTTGTTTTATTACCATTATCGTCAACAACACTATCATCACATTTTAAAGTAGTTCCAAAGAAGATTTTTCTTTCGATTTTTTTTGTTAACTCTTCGGAATCATCTAAATAGTCGTTGGCAACAGCACCCGGATCGTTAAAAATACCTTGTTCTAGAATACTGTCGTAATAATAATAGTCTTTTGTTTCATCCCAAACATAAAATAAATTTTCAGAACCTTCTAATGTAATATACGGACGGTCTGTATCAATGACATCGACAATGTTTGAACGAACACTTCTTAAAGGTTCAGTTAGTCCGTCAACAAAGAATTCTTGAATAACATAATAACTACCAGGTGGGATAATTTCATTTGTATTACCGATTGGATTGCCATTTGAATCAAATGCAGTTTTAAATTGGAATACATATGTTGTTACCCCTACAGGCAATTTTTCAGATACAGCAATTGGATTATGTTCATCTGTAACACTATATAATTTTAAGATGGAACCAGGAAAAGCATTTTTAACACTAACTTCCCCTAAACTTGCATAACTTCCAATTGCAATTACTGGGTGAGGAGAAACGACTACTTTTCTCACTTTTTGTTTTGCTCTGTTACCTGCATTATCTGTAACGTTGTATGTTACTTCATAAACTCCAGGAACTTCCATATTCACTTTGCTAGAATCAATGACAATTTTGGAAGATATTTCATTCGATTCGTCTATGTTATCTGTTGCAGTAGCACCGTATTCAATATAATTAGAGCCTCTAACAAAATATACTTCATCATCATTTAATAAATTAATGATAGGTGGTGTATTATCACGAATCGTTGTACGTTGTGATGGCTCACTTTCAATGCCGTTTACAACTTGTGTTACGTAATAATTGGCTCCAACATTTATGTCTGAAATTTCAAATCGACCTTTATTTGTCGCTTGAATAGCTTTAATGAATTTACCACTCGGATCTTGATAAATACGAATTGTTGCATTGGCCATTACATTATCTACAACAATATCCCCTGTACTTCTCCAAATGCTTGGGTTTGTACAATCTCTATAACCATCGCTATCTGGAGAAGATAAGTTAATACATGTATGTTTCGTTTCAGCAATTGATAATGTTGGTGGTAAAATAGTAACTTTTCTTGATATTGATGTTTTATTACCGGAAGCATCGGTAGCTATATAGGTAATTGTGTATTCACCAGGATCTCTGATTTCTAGTGGCTCCCAAACGAGAGCATTTTCATCAGCTAACTTAATATTATCATTTACGTTTACATCAGTTGCATTTGGTCGATAAACGAACGTATCAGGGTTCCCTGTAATTGGTACTCGAAGATGTTCATCAACATTTAATGTAATTGTAGGGTCCACATTATCTTGAATAGTTACAATGGAAGAACGTTCACTTTTCGCACCATCTTCTTCTTGTATTACATAATAATTACCTGCAGGAAGTCCAGTAAATGTATGTTCAGATCCAGTAGCTGTTTCTTCACGGATGTATTGAGTGCGGTCTTTATCATTATACAAATACAATTTGTTTCCACTTCTTGTACCCGTTACACGAATTGCACCTTGATCATTGTTTTTACCTGAGCCGGAAATCGCTGAAATAGTAACCGGCTCTGGATTTACATTAAAGTGAGGTGAACCTAAACTTTCTGCTCCATTAATTCGTTGTTTTACTTGATAGTTTTCTCCTGGTGGAACATGTTGTGATTCATAACCAATAATAAAAGAACCTTGCCCATTTTTATCTGCTACAACTGTTCGTTCTAAAAAACCAGGCTTATCAGTACGATAAAGTACTAATTCTGCTCCAGGAATAGCATCTTGAATGCTTATATGCTTATATGGAGAATAAACAATACCTGCTTCAACAGGTAATGGTGATACGAATGCTTCAAATTTACTAGTTGTACCGTAAATTTGAACTTCATATTTACCAGGAGTTAAATCTGTAAATTTATGTGTCATTTCAGAAGACGTAATCATGTGTTCTCCAACGATAATATTTTTGTGATTATAAAGCAGTACTCTGTCGCCAGCAGTTGGTGTATTAAAAGTTACTGTAATAGTACCGTTACTATTAGCAACGC
>JAAYHP010000130.1 GCA_012735355.1 Lysinibacillus sp.
CGAGTCGGGCCCGTGGAAAGCGTCCCCGGAACGGAAATCAATTTTCAGTTTAATATCAAAAACTCATCATTTTCTTTTAAGAGAAAATGATGAGTTTTTACTTTTGTCCCAACCTCATTTTTTTCATTGGCACCGTTTTCCTTCTCCCGGAATAAGATGTATTAGTTAAAATGCAGGAGGTGGCGCATTGATTCATTACGTGAGACCAGGAGAAACTCTCGTTCAAATCGCTCGGGATTATCGTGTGGAATATCTTGTTTTGCTAGGTCACAATCCTCAAATTACAGATCCGAATATAATCTATGTAGGGCAGCCAATTGAAATACCAGGTTTACCTGACCCAAGCACCATTCCTTATGAAATAGATATTTCTATTAATAACCGTACATTATCTTTATATCACAATGGCGTATTAGTAAAAACATATCCTATCGGAGTTGGTAGAATGCTATACGAAACGCCGGTTGGTAATTTTGTCATCGTCAACAGGGCTCCAAACCCCGGCGGACCTTTTGGAACGATGTGGCTAACTTTATCAAATGAAAGTTATGGAATTCACGGGACAGATGATCCAAGTTCCATCGGTTATGCAGTATCAAAAGGTTGTGTACGTATGTTCAATGAAGATGTGGAAGAGTTAGCAAGTATCGTACCGAATGGAACTGCGGTAACGATCCATTACTAATGAACGAGAAGGTGCGAGTGTACCTTCTTCTCTACCTTATTTCGTTTTTGCTTTTTTTCGCATCGCTTTTGGAATATATACGCAATAAGGTTCGCTTTCCATATAATCTCCCGTCACACTATAAGCCCTTGAGCGGGAACCTCCACATACTTTGTTAAATTCACAAACACCGCATTTTCCTTTATAAAGGTCTGGGCTGCGTAAATTTTTGAACACTTCTGATTCACGATAAATTTCTGCTAACGGAGTTTTACGAACATTTCCAGCTTTAATTGGTAAAAGTCCACTTGGATACACATCCCCCGTATGTGAAATGAATACGAAACCATTCCCATCATTAACCCCTTTTGGAGCGCGTCCTAAACCATCAAATTGTCCGGTTTTCCCTTTCATTAATGCATCCTCGTAATAAATCTGCTGCTCATCACTCATACCCATCTGTTCCCGGAATTTTTGTTGAATGACTACTCTACGATAATGCTGTGCCGCTGTCGTTTTAATATCAAAAGGAACCCTTCTTGATAAGTCATACAACCAACGGAAAACTTTTTCATGCTCTACAGGAGAAATCATATCCGATTCTTTTCCTCTTCCAGTTGGCACGAGGAAAAATACACTCCAAAGTACACAGTTTAAATCTTCTACCATCTTTGCCATTTCATCTAAATAATCGATATTGTATCTAGAAATAACCGTATTAATTTGAAGTGGCATTTCTAGCTCATGTAAATAGGAAATCGCCTTCATCGTTAAATCAAAGGAGCCACTCTGCCCTCGGAAATGATCATGGACTTTTGCACAATGACCATCGATACTAAATGCCCAACGTGCAAGCCCTACTTCTTTTGCTTTTCTCATCGCTTCCTTCGTCACATTCGGTGTCGCTGAAGGAGTCATTGAAACACGTATACCTTTTGAAATAGCGTATTCAGCTAAATCAAACACGTCTTTCCGCTCTAGCGGATCCCCACCTGTGAAGACAAGCATTGGATTATCCATCCCATGAATTTGATCAATTAATTCCTTACCTTCTTTAAAATCGAGTTCAAAGGGGTGTCTATGATGTTGAGCTTCTGCTCGACAATGTAAACAATGTAATTGACATGCCCTCGTTAATTCCCATATGACAATAAAAGGATTTTCATTATAATCCCGCATAAACATGAATATCACGCTCTCTATATAAACATTCATATCATATACCACTTTTACTTCTTTGATTGTAACGGAAAGTAAATGAATACGAAGTGAGGAATGTCACAAATAAAAGAGAAAAAACGACCCTTTCATATTATTCAAGGATCGTTCAAAATTTATATTTGTAATGAACTAAAACGTATAGAGGAAATCAACTAATCAATTGTGAGCCCAACTGCTTACAGCTACCTTTTCTTGGCTCTCCCGCTTAATAATTACTCCAATTTTTCGATGCCAACTTTTACACTCCTCTAAAATCTCCTTATATTCTTCCGCATGTTTATCGATTCCCCGATCGTCTTCGAAAAACACGAATTCAATTAATGGGTTTGATAAATCGTCTACAATCAATTTTAAACTTAATTTTTTTACTTTCTCATCATCGTCAAAAATCTCTTCCTC
>JAAYHP010000004.1 GCA_012735355.1 Lysinibacillus sp.
TCGTACATCTCCATCTGCTGTTTCTTTTAAAAATGGAGAACGTCAAGTAGGGGAAGTGGCAAAACGCCAATCAATTACGAACCCGAACACAGTTCTTTCCATTAAATCTCATATGGGAACTGACTATAAAGTTAAAATTGAAGATAAAGAATATACACCTCAAGAAATTTCAGCAATGATTTTACAATATTTAAAAGGCTATGCGGAAGAATACTTAGGCGAGCCGGTAACAAAAGCGGTTATCACTGTACCAGCTTATTTCAACGATGCCCAACGTCAAGCGACAAAAGATGCTGGTCGAATTGCAGGGTTAGAAGTAGAACGGATCATTAACGAGCCAACTGCTGCAGCCCTTGCTTACGGTTTAGATAAGACGGATGTAGATCAAAAAATCTTAGTGTTTGACCTTGGCGGTGGTACTTTTGACGTTTCCATCCTTGAACTGGGCGATGGTGTGTTCGAAGTTCTTGCTACTGCTGGTGATAACAAACTTGGTGGAGACGACTTTGATAATAAAATCATCGACTATTTAGTAGAAGAGTTTAAAAAGGAAAACGGCATTGATTTATCGAAAGATAAAATGGCAATGCAACGCTTAAAAGATGCTGCTGAAAAAGCGAAAAAAGATTTATCTAGCGTTACTTCTACACAAATTTCTTTACCGTTCATCACAGCGGGTCCAGAAGGTCCATTACACTTAGAAATATCACTAACTCGTGCAAAATTCGATGAAATTACAAAAGACTTAGTAGAACGAACGATGGTTCCTGTTCGTCAAGCTCTTTCTGATGCTGGCCTTTCTGCGTCCGAAATCGATAAAGTAATCCTTGTTGGTGGTTCAACTCGAATTCCTGCCGTTCAAGAAGCGGTGAAACGTGAAACAGGTCATGAACCACATAAAGGTGTTAACCCAGACGAAGTAGTTGCCATGGGTGCTGCCATCCAAGGCGGAGTGATCGCAGGTGACGTGAAAGACATCGTATTACTTGACGTAACACCACTTTCATTAGGTATTGAAACGATGGGTGGCGTATTTACGAAATTAATTGAACGTAATACAACAATTCCAACATCTAAATCTCAAATTTTCTCTACTGCCGCTGACAATCAACCAGCTGTAGACATTCACGTATTGCAAGGGGAACGCCCAATGGCAGCTGACAACAAAACATTAGGTCGCTTCCAATTAACAGATATTCCACCAGCTCCACGTGGTGTACCACAAATCGAAGTAACATTCGACATTGACAAAAACGGTATCGTATCTGTAAAAGCAAAAGACCTAGGTACACAAAAAGAACAAAAAATCGTTATTCAATCAAGCTCAGGCTTATCAGATGAAGAAATCGAGCGCATGATTAAAGAAGCGGAAGAAAATGCGGAAGCGGATGCGAAACGTAAAGAAGAAGCAGATCTTCGCAACGAAGCAGACCAACTCGTATTCCAAGTAGACAAAACAATCACAGATTTAGGCGATCAAATTACGGAAGACGAAAAGAAATCTGTGACAGATGCGAAAGAAGAGTTATCAAAAGCATTAAAAGAAGGTTCGATTGATGATATTAAATCTGCAAAAGAGAAATTGGAAGGAATTCTTCAACCGTTAGTGATGAAAGTGTATCAAAATGCTGCTCAACAAGCGCAAGAAGCACAAGGTGAGTCAGCGGACAAGAAGGACGATGGCGTAGTTGATGCAGATTTTGAAGAAGTGAAAGACGACAAATAATGCTGTTTAATGGAAAGTCAAAGCCGGATCCGGACTTTGACTTTTTCCATGAGTATAGGGAATTGCCTGAAAAAATACAAACTTCATATACAACTGCTGCATATATGATAAAATAGACGTTATGTAAAAGAGAGCGAGTGTGAAGTATGAAACGGGATTATTATGAAGTCCTTGGCGTAAGCAAAAACGCTACAAAAGATGAAATAAAAAAAGCTTACCGAAAACTATCAAAACAATATCACCCTGACATCAATAAAGAACCCGGTGCTGACGAAAAATTTAAAGAGATTGCGGAAGCTTATGAAGTATTAAGTGATGATACGAAAAGAGCTCAATACGATCAATTTGGTCATGCAGGGGCTAATGGTCAAGGTGGCTTTGGTGGAGGATTTTGTGATTTCGGTGGTTTTGGTGGGTTTGAAGACATTTTCAGTTCCTTTTTTGGTGGTTCAAGCCGCAGAAGAGATCCAAATGATCCAAGAAAAGGAGACGACCTTCAATATCGCATGAATATTTCCTTTGAAGATGCGGTATTTGGTAAACAAACAGAAATTGAAATTCCTAGAGATGAAACGTGCGATACATGTAACGGTACTGGAGCAAAACCTGGAACAAGTCCAAAAACGTGTACGCAATGTAATGGGTCTGGTCAAATTAGTCAAGCAATTGACACACCTTTAGGCCGCATTGTTAATCGTCGTACTTGTGGCACTTGTCAAGGTACTGGTAAAATAATCGTTGACAAATGTACGACTTGCTCAGGAAAAGGAGTGGTTCAAAAGCGGAAGAAAATTAAAATTACCATTCCAGAAGGTGTGGATGATGGTCAACAATTGCGTGTATCCGGCCAAGGAGAACCGGGTATTAACGGTGGACCACCAGGTGATTTATACATCGTGTTCCGCATTGGAAAACACCCTTATTTCGAACGGGACGGAGACGACATTTATTACGATTTGAAAATTACTTTCCCACAAGCGGCCCTTGGGGATGAAATTGAAGTACCTACAATTCATGGAAAAGTAAAATTAAAAATTCCTGCAGGTACCCAATCAGGTGCCCAATTCCGAATTAAAGATAAAGGCGTTAAAAATATACATGGATATGGTAGAGGTCACCAATATGTCAATGTAAAAGTAGTAACTCCAACGAAATTAACGGAAAGACAAAAACAGTTACTGCGTGAATTTGCTGAAATTAGCGGCGATATTCCGGAAGAACAAGGCAGTTCTTTTTTTGAAAAATTTAAAAAAACCTTCAAAGGTGAATGAATTTAAGTATGAAGATGGAGAGTGATTGCAAGTGAAATGGACCGAGTTATCCGTGTTAACGACAAATGAAGCGGTGGAGGCTGTATCAAATATTTTCCATGAAGCTGGAGCGAGCGGGGTTGTTATCGAAGATTCAACGGAAATTTTGAAAGAGCGTGAAAATCGCTTCGGTGAAATATATGATTTAAATCCTGAAGATTATCCTGATCAAGGGGTAATCGTGAAAGCCTATCTACCTGCTTCCAGCTTTTTAGCTGAAACGATAGAAGAAATTAAGCTTGCAATCGAAAATCTGAAAAACTTTGATATTAATGTCGGTGAAAACATTTTGACAACGTGTGAAGTGAATGAAGAAGATTGGGCTACCGCATGGAAACAATATTATCATCCAGTAAAAGTATCTGAACGCTTTACCGTTGTTCCTACTTGGGAAGAGTATGAACCAAAAAGTTCGGACGAATTGATTATTGAATTAGACCCTGGAATGGCTTTTGGGACGGGAACTCATCCAACGACAGTGATGTGTTTACAGGCATTAGAAAAAGTTGTGAAACAAAACGATACAGTGATTGATGTCGGTACCGGTTCAGGCGTTTTATCTATTGCTAGCGCCTTGCTCGGAGCAAGCAAAGTGCATGCCCTTGATTTAGATATTGTCGCGGTAAAATCTGCACAAGAAAACGTTGCATTAAATAAAGTGGATCATATTGTGGAAGTGACACAAGGGAATTTACTAGAATCTGTAAAAGAGCAAGCAGATGTTGTCGTCGCCAATATTTTAGCTGAAATCATTATGACTTTTACGGATGATGCCTATTCTATCGTGAAACCAGGCGGAACATTTATCACTTCTGGCATTATTGGTGCGAAAAAAGAAGATGTGAAAAGCGCTCTTGAGAAATCAGGATTTACGATTGAAGAAGTATTAATGATGGAAGACTGGGTATCCATCATCGCGAAAAAATAATTTTAAGGAGTTGTCTAAAATAGGCAACTCCTTACTTTTAGGAGGAAATATGCAACGATATTTTGTTAACGATTCATTCGATGAAAATAAACAAATTTCGATTCCAGGTGAAAGTGCCCATCATATTTCAAAAGTGATGCGCATGGAAAAGGGAGATCAAATCATTGTCGTACAAAACAACATCGCCTATGTTTGCACCATTCTTTCCGTTGGACAAGAAGTGATTGCAAAGCAAACAGGGGAAACCGTTCCTTCTCCAGAAATGCCTATTCAAGTGGATATCGCTTGTGGTTTACCTAAAGGTGATAAATTAGAATTCATTGCACAAAAAGGAACAGAACTTGGGATGCATGCCCTTATTCCTTTTGTTGCTGAACGTTCCATTGTGAAATGGGATGAAAAAAAGGGGGAGAAAAAAACGAAGAGATTGGAAAAAATTGCTCAAGAAGCAGCTGAGCAATGCCATAGAACTTTTGTGCCCATCATTTCTTCACCTCTTACATTCAAGCAACTGATCGAAATTTTTCCAAAATATGATGCGGTGTTCATTGCAGATGAAGAAAATGCAAAAGGAATGCGCACAAGATTTGCCGATAAGCTAAAAAAAGTGTATGATAATGAACTGAAGTCCATTTTACTCATTTTCGGTCCAGAAGGCGGTATATCAAGGAAAGAAGCCCAAATTTTTCAAGAGAATGGTGCTGAAACGATCTCCCTTGGTCCGAGAATTTTACGAGCAGAAACAGCTCCTTTATAAGCTCTTTCTGCCATATCTTATGAATTTGAATGAAAGAGGTGAATTGCCTTGAAAACCGTGGCATTCCAGACCCTTGGATGTAAGGTAAATCATTATGAGACTGAGGCCATATGGCAATTATTTAAAGAGAATGGTTATGAACGTATCGATTTTGAGCAACAAGCTGACGTTTATGTAATAAATACATGTACAGTGACGAATACAGGGGATAAAAAATCCCGTCAAGTAATTCGACGAGCAATTCGTCAAAACCCGGATGCGGTCATTTGTGTTACAGGTTGTTATGCCCAAACAGCCCCTGCGGAAATTTTAGAAATTCCAGGTGTAGACATTGTTGTAGGGACACAAGATCGGGTGAAAATGCTTGACTATATTGAACAATATCGCATTGAAAGACAGCCGATTAACGCGGTTAAAAACATTATGAAAAACCGTGTATACGAAGAATTGGATGTACCATATTTTACTGATAGAACTCGAGCATCGTTAAAAATTCAAGAAGGTTGTAATAATTTCTGCACGTTTTGTATTATTCCATGGGCGAGAGGGTTAATGCGCTCTAGAGACCCGAAAGCCGTCATTGAACAAGCGCAAAAATTAGTGGATGCTGGCTATTTAGAAATCGTTTTAACGGGCATTCATACAGGTGGATATGGTCAAGATTTCAAAGATTATAATTTAGCCCAATTACTTCGAGATCTAGAGGCAAATGTAAAGGGCATTAAACGCCTTCGCATATCATCCATTGAAGCTTCCCAATTAACAGATGAAGTGATTGACGTTTTACGCAATTCTAACATTGTCGTTCGCCATTTACATATACCGCTCCAATCTGGTTCAGATACCGTTTTAAAACGGATGCGCCGTAAATATACGATGGAGTTCTTTGCGGAACGATTAAATAAATTAAAAGAAGCATTACCTGACTTAGCCATCACTTCTGATATTATCGTAGGTTTCCCTGGTGAAACGGAAGAAGAATTTATGGAAACATATAATTTTGTAGCACGACATCAATTTGCAGAATTACACGTGTTCCCGTTCTCTAAACGAACAGGAACACCTGCTGCGAGAATGGAAAACCAAATCGATGAAGACGTGAAAAATGAACGGGTACATCGCTTAATTACATTGAATGACCAATTAGCAAAAGAATATGCTTCCAGATTCGAAGGGGAAGTGCTTGAAGTAATTCCGGAAGAACACGTAAAAGAATTCGACAATCCGAATATGCTTGCTGGATATACGGATAACTATTTACGGGTTGTGTTTGAAGGAACACCTGATTTAATTGGTAAGTTAATCAAAGTAGAAATTACAAAAGCCGGTTATCCATATAATGAAGGTCAAAATGTTCGCGTATTAGAAGAACAAGTTCAATAAGGAAAACTTCGTGCGTCCATTGTTGAATGGCACACGAAGTTTTTTTAATTAAATATATTGAGAAATTTTCACCTTAAATTGAATCAATTACGTATGATATCATAAGTACAATTGGACAAGAATAAATAATAGTAAAGGAGCAAAA
>JAAYHP010000131.1 GCA_012735355.1 Lysinibacillus sp.
CGAGTCGGGCCCGTGGAAAGCGTCCCCGGAACGGAAATCAATTTTCAGTTTAATATCAAAAACTCATCATTTTCTTTTAAGAGAAAATGATGAGTTTTTACTTTTGTCCCAACCTCATTTTTTTCATGGAATAAAGCCACTATAAAAAAATTCATAGGCCAAGCATTTGATGTCATAGGATGAAACAATCGATGCTTTGTAGTTACCGTTTCCCTACTAGCATAAAAAATTCAATACAAAATAATAGAAATAGTTAAAATGTAATAATAATCAACCTTGACTGTAATAAAGGAAGGGGGGATTGTTAGATTCATTGTTCAATAATGGATAAATTAATTTTTTTAAGCACTCATTACTCTTTTATTTTGAAAGCACATTAAAGGAGGGGAACAATGAATAAGGTTGGTCTCTTAACCCAAATATTAATAGCCTTTGTGATTGCTATTTTTATTGGGGCGATTGTTGGACCAAGTATTGAAGTTGTAAAGCCACTCGGGGATTTATTTTTACGGCTTATTAAATTTGTTATTGTTCCTTTAGTTCTTGCATCGTTAGTAGTTGGTGTAGCGAGCACTGGAGATATAAAACGCATTGGTAGAATGGGTGGAGTTACGTTTGCTTATTATTTACTCACAACTGCCTTTGCCGTAATTATTGGATTAATTCTTGCCAATATTTTTAAGCCAGGGGTAGGGCTCAACGTCACACTTTCTAGCGATGTGGCTGAACCTGCAGAAGTGCCAGGAGTTATCGATACTTTATTAAATATTATTCCAACAAATCCAATTGCCTCATTAGTCGATGCGAATATGCTTCAAATTATTTTCTTCGCTTTATTCCTCGGGATTGCCATTGCTATGCTTGGTGACAAAGCAAAAACGGTTTACAATTTTTTCGAAGGTTTAGCTGAAATAATGTATAAAATTACGGGTATAGTTATGAAAGTTGCGCCAATTGGTGTTTTCGGTTTAATTGCACCGATTGTTGGGCAGTACGGAATTTCTGTGTTAATGCCATTAATCAAACTAATTCTCGTCGTTTATGCTGGCTGTATTTTACATGCGGTACTTGTATATTCATTCACTGTCAAGACGATTGCAAACTATAGTCCTTTGAAATTCTTTAAAGGAATTTTGCCAGCTAGTTTAGTAGCATTTAGTACGTCAAGTAGTTCGGGGACGTTACCGATTACAATTAAAAATACGGAAGATAATTTAGGAGTTTCTAAGAAAGTAAGTAGTTTTGTTCTTCCGTTAGGAGCAACAATTAATATGGACGGAACGGCGTTGTATCAAGGGGTTTGTGTGCTTTTCATCGCTCAGTTTATGGGAGTAGATCTTTCATTTACACAACAGCTCATCATCGTTTTAATAGCCACTCTTGCATCCATTGGTACGGCGGGAGTTCCTGGGGCAGGTTTGATTATGCTCACGATGGTGATTACTGCCGTCGGATTACCGTTAGAAGCATTAGCCCTTGTAGCAGGGGTTGACCGAATTTTAGATATGATTCGCACATCGGTTAACGTGACAGGAGATGCTTCTGCTGCGGTTGTTGTGCAGGCGATTGAAGATAAGCGGGATGGGAAGATAGCGACATAATAACAAGTGAAAATGTAAACGTTTTAATAGGCTGATAGAAATTAGAAAAATTTCCGAATTTCTATCAGCCTTACCTCTTAAAAGTTTATTAGTGCAATGGGTTGGGCATTCTATTTTAAACTTTTTCCGAACCCTTTTAAAAAATGAAATCCAAACTTGAGTCCTCGATTGACGTCGGGATCATCTAGCAGTTTTAACAGAGTAAAGATACCAATTTTTTCATCGTTATTTACAGCATTTTTCGCTTCATCTAAGCCATTCGTTAGACTGTCGACAAGTTTTTTTGTTGTTTCTGGATCGATAGCCGATAACACGCTAGCGGTGCTCATAATGTTGTTAATCATGTTGGTAGTCGGTTCTCTATTTAGTTGATTTAGAGCAATTTCAGCAACCTCTTCTTTTGCTTCAAGTAATTTAGAAGCTGCTTCAAGTGCACCGATATTATTTAATTCATTCAAGATTGAAAATAATTGATTGATTGTATCCTGATTCTCTGAGAGAAGCAGTTTTAAATTGTCTAAATTTTGTTCCATTATTTGTTTTTCTGTTAATTGTTGTTTTCGAATAGTATTAATTGGTGAGGCCATGCTTTCCCTCCTCGATTAATTTGTCGTTAATGGAACGTAATCAGGACGTTTCCATTTCCGCTCAACTTCGACTCCATTTTGTGGATTCCGCTTTTTATATCTTGGGTTTGTTCTAGGAAGTGGCGAATTTCCTTTCTCTTTCAATACTTCTACTCGCACTTTTGTTTGTTTGTAAGCGGGTGTAAATGTATTAACGTCTGCCGCTGGACCTGTCAGGAAGTTAATCGCTGATTCTTTGTCAACAGAGTTCATTGGCAAGAATAATTCGTTGCCTTGCACCCGATCTGTTACGAGAGCTTTTAATTTTAATGCACCATATGGAGAAATTAAGCGTACAAAAGTTCCATCCTGAATTCCTCGTTCTTTTGCAAGTTCTGGAGAAACTTCTACAAAGACTTCAGGTACTTTTGTTTGAATCCCTTCTGATTTATTTGTCAAGTTTCCTTCGTGGAAGTGTTCTAAAATTCGACCATTGTTAATAATGCAATTGTATTGTTCTTCAAACTCAACAGGTTCTATCCAGTCATCAAGTGCAAAGCGAGCTTTCTTATCAGGGAAGTTAAAACCATCTACATAAAGTAAAGGTGTATCTTTACCATCATGACTACCCCAACAGAAACTACCCCAATCTTTTAGAACATCGTAGTTCGCTTGTGAGAAAATAGGTGATAAGCTAGCCATTTCATCAAAAATTTCACTTGGATGACTGTAGTTCCAATCGTAACCTAACCGTTGTGCGACTAATTGAAGGATTTCCCAATCTGGTTTTGATTCGCCAAGTGGAGGTAATACTTGGTATAGGCGTTGAACACGACGTTCTGTATTTGTAAATGTTCCTTCTTTTTCAAGTGAAGGTGATGCCGGTAAAATTACATCTGCGAATTGGGCAGTACGTGAAAGGAAGACATCTTGGACTACAAAGAAGTCGAGTTTTGTAAGAACTTCATCTACGTAATTGGAATTAGAGTCCACTAGCGTCATATCTTCACCGACTAAATACATCGCTTTCATTTTACCTTCCATAATCGCTTCTAACATTTGTGGATTTGTACGTCCTGGTTGAGACGGAATTTTTGCACCATAAGCTTTTTCAAATTTCGCCCGCGCTTCATCATCTGTCACTCTTTGGTATCCTGGTAATAAATTTGGCAATGATCCCATATCACAAGCACCTTGAACGTTATTGTGACCGCGTAGTGGGTAGGCACCTGCACCTGGGCGGCGATAGTTGCCAGTAGCTAAAAGAAGGTTTGAGATGGCTGCGGATGTATAAGAACCCCCTGTATTTTGTGTAACACCCATGCCCCAAAGGACACAAGTACCATCTGCATCTCGAATCATTTCAGCTACTTTAATCAATACTTCTTTTGCAATGCCTGTTATTTCTTCTGCATACTCAAGGGTATATTTTTCAAGCACTTGTTTAAAATCTTCAAAGAAAAGGACGTTTTCTTTAATAAAATCTTCATCGTGCCAACCTTGGTCAATGATATATTTTGTGACGGCCATAATCCAAACTTGGTCAGTGCCTTGTTTTGGACGTAAGAAAATGTCAGAACGCTCTGCCATTTCATTTTTACGGAGATCTGCAACAATTAATTTTTGGCCACGTAATTTATGAGCTCGTTTTACGCGAGTCGCTAAAACAGGATGGCATTCAGCTGGGTTTGCTCCAACGATAATAACAAGTCCTGCGCTTTCAATATCTTTAATTGTTCCTGAATCACCGCCAAAACCAACTGTGCGAATAAGTCCGTCTGTTGCTGGTGATTGACAATAACGGGAGC
>JAAYHP010000132.1 GCA_012735355.1 Lysinibacillus sp.
CTACTAACGCAGTAGCGTTTTTTTTTAGCCTTTTTAATTAAATGTATCTATAAAAAATGATTATTCTTATATAAGAAATAATTTGTTATATATTATTCCAATATAATTATATTTGTTATTTTAATTATAATACTAAATGTAATTTTAATTGTTTGTAAATTGAGAAAATAAAGAATTTTACCTTTGTTTTTTCTGTTTAAAAATATATTTTTAAAATTTTTTAGTTATTTGGAAATATAAAACATTTACTTATATAGTTTTTTAATGATAATATTGAATTATCTTTTTTTTCGCTTAATCTTAAATTTTTAAGAACGGGGGACCCAAATTTTTTGTACGGAACTTTTTTCCGTTATAGGTGAATTCTTAAAGAAGGGGCTATTGTTTCCGAAGTCCTAACCTGAAAGCTAACCTCGTAAGCGTTTAATGGAAACAGTATGAATGGTATGTAGTTAGTCATTGGACTAGCTTTTTTATTAATTAAAAATAGTTCGATTTCATTCATAGGTTTGTTTCCTTACCTAATTTTATTGAATATTCGAAATAATTAAGAAGGGTGGGGTATTATTGAAAAAGAAAAAATTTAAATTAAGTTTAGCGAGTCAAATCTTTATTGGTTTAATACTCGGGATCATTGTCGGTGGGATTTTCTATGGAAATGAACAGGCGCAAAGTTTCTTGCAACCATTCGGTGATTTATTCCTCCGACTAATTAAACTCATTGTCGTTCCAATTGTACTTTCAAGTATCGTTGTTGCAATTGCTGGAGTAGGAGATTTAAAAGCCGTTGGTAAATTAGGTGGTAAAACTCTAGGTTATTTTATTGGTATGACAAGTATCGCCATCTTAGTTGGTCTAGTTTCCGCTAATATATTCCATCCAGGAACTGGACTAGATATGGACAACCTCTCACAAACAGATATTTCAGGATATGTTGAAACAAATGAACAACAACAAGGGAAGTCCATCGTTGATACCCTTCTTCACATCGTTCCGACAAACCCATTCAAAGCAATGGTTGAAGGGGATATGTTAGCGATTATCTTCTTCGCAGTTGTACTTGGACTAGGGATTGCAGCCATTGGAGAAAAAGGCCAAACGACTTTACGTTTCTTTGAAGGTCTTGCGAATGCAATGTTCTATGTTACAAACCTATTTATGAAATATGCGCCGATTGGGGTATTTGCTTTAATTGGTGTAACTATTTCAAAATATGGATTTGCTTCTTTAATTCCATTAGGGAAGTTGGCGTTAACTGTATATGGAACGATGATTTTCTTCGTTATCGTCGTTTTAGGTATTACAGCTAAATTAATCGGCTACAGTATTTTTAAGTTAATGAAAGTAATTAAAGAAGAATTAATATTAGCATTCTCAACATCAAGTTCAGAAACAGTTCTTCCAAGAATTATGGACAAGATGGAAAAATTAGGTGCACCAAAACACATCTCAACATTCGTTATACCAACAGGTTATTCCTTTAACTTAGATGGTTCGGTACTATACCAGGCAATTGCTGCAATGTTCGTTGCACAAATGTATGGCATTCACTTAGGTATTGGCGAACAAATTATGTTAATGCTTGTTCTAATGGTAACGTCAAAAGGAATGGCCGGTGTACCTGGGGTATCCTTCGTTGTACTTTTAGCTACATTCGGTACAATGGGCTTACCTGCAGAGGGGCTTATGTTTATCGTAGGTATCGACCGTATTCTTGACATGGGACGTACAGCGGTTAACGTAGTTGGTAACTCTTTAGCAGCACTTGTTGTAGCTAAATGGGAAGGCGAATTGAACCTTCAAGATGATGTAGAAGTTGCTACACAAAAAGCTTAATAAAAAAGAGGCTGGGACATATAGCTAATTTAATTAAGAATCAGTGAAGAAGCATAGTAAAAAAATGATATGCAACGAAAATTAATTGGAGTGACGGGGCGACTCCAACGGGAACCGCCCGAAACTCGAGACCCCGCAGGAGCGAGGAACGAGCTCCGAGGAGGCTCGAGTCGGGCCCGTGGAAAGCGTCCCCGGAACGGAAATCAATTTTCAG
>JAAYHP010000133.1 GCA_012735355.1 Lysinibacillus sp.
CTACTTCATTTAATGATTTTCCTACCACAATAACAGATAAATCATACGTACCGCTCATTAAATAAACGGATTGCACTTCATCGTAACGGTAAATTTTTTCTGCTATTTCATCGAAGCCAACACCTTTTTTTGGAGTCACTTTGACATCGATCATTGCTCGCACGCCTGTATGTTCATCTACTTTTGTCCAATCAACCATTGTAAAATATTTCACAATTACATTGTCAGATTCAAGTTTTTTCATAATGGCTTCTGTTTCTTCTGTGCTCAAATTTACAATTTTAGCAAGGTCCGCTACTTGAATTCGTGCGTCCTTTTCTAATACCCCTAGTACTTCCAATTCCTTTTCTGTTAGTTTCATGGATAGACCCCCATTAGTATGTGTAGTTTACTTTGATTGTAGCACTCTGAAAGAGGAGTTCAAGCGAAAACATGGGGTGATCAAGATTTTTTTCAGAAAAAGGAATTTTGATGTTTTTGAGGAATAGATATTGTTGGAGGGGATTCGTTTTGAAAAAAATTATTTTTCCATTGATATTTATAGTATTGATATTATCTGCATGTAGCATAATTTCAAGTTCATCTACTTATATATTAGGTATTGAAAAGTTAAATAAAGTTCCGAATAAAGTACAAGAACGGATTGACTTTAATGCAGATGCAAAACTTCAAATTTTGGAGACAGGAGGAAGCGTATCGTATATTGTTTATTTCTCCAATGGTGACGTAACCGCTTATATAGAGAAAGAAGAGGATAAATTAATCATTCATTTAGAGGAAACGAATCAGCAAGGAGAAGCATTAGAGCAACATGTATTTAAACTAACGAAGGATCATCCAGACATCGAATATATGGAAGTTCAAATTAATGGTAAACCAACACCATTTGATGTTAGCTCGAGCGTTTAGTACTTCCTTATTATAGTGATTAAGTTGAAAAGATACATTCCTCCCACTAAGATTCCAAACTTTTAGCTTATTAATGGCCAAACCCTTCGACCCGAAAAAAGTAATAAGAATAAAGGGAAGGGGATAACAATATGCGAATGTTAGCGTCGGTAATTGGTATCGTTGCAGCAGTAGCAGGTATTGTGTTTTGGGGAATATTTTCCTTTGATAATCCGTATGCGCCGCCAGAGATGGGAGTCATCAAGAATTTATTCATTGCCATGGTTATTCCAGCAATCGTTGCACTCATTGCACAATTTGTTATCCGAAAGTGGTTGATGTTTGTCGCTTTTCTATTGACACTACCGATTAGCCTTTATCTTGCAATGACTCCAGGAATTTTCCGCTGGTTTGGAATCGTTGCAGTTGGTTATCTAATAAGCTTTGTACTATTGTTTTTTGAAGATCGTGGGACAAAGGCTTTAAGGTAAAGTCCCTTGTCCCATTTTCATTAAATCAAGCCTGTCAAAAGATAAATCGCTGTTCCCCAAATAAATAAAGCAGAGCATTTATTCACAACTATTAACACTCGTCCTGTCCGATCTAACCTTTTCATCCCAGCCCCCGCTAACACTAAACAAAAGAACCAAATCCAAGATACGAAAATGCAAGCAAAGGTAAATAACAATTGTTCAGATCCAACATATTTTAAAGCACTTGTCCCAATGACACCGACAATATCTAAAATCGCATGGGGATTTAATAAAGAGACGGATAAAGCAAAAATTATTTGCTTACGAGCAGGCAATGGTTGATGGGTTTCACTTAGTGTCGGCTCGCTTCTCCAAATTATATATCCCATATATAGTAAAAAGATAACGCCAACAGCCATCAGCCCTATACGCAACATTTCAAACTGTAACACAATCATCGATAACCCAAATACAGCAAAAATGATTAACATCGTATCGCACATGGCAGCTGTAATCGTTGCAGGGAGTGCACGGAATAGCTTTGGTTGAACAGCACCTTGCGAAAATATAAATACATTTTGAACGCCTAAAGGTAATATTAAGCCGAATGCTAAAATAATTCCGTGTATGAGCGGCTCCAATTCAACACCCTCTTTCCAATCCTATTGTACTTTGTTACAAATAAAAGAAAACAACCATTTGAATGGTTTTTTATACATCCAATTTGAAGAGGGGGATTATTTTGGAGTGGAAACCGAGTCGACATTCGCATCTCACCTTACAGGAGCAAATCGTCGAATGGATACAAACCCGAATTGAAAGCGGAGATTGGACGGTTGGCACAAAGCTTCCCACGCAACGTCAACTCGCCGAACACTGGAATGTGAATCGAAGCATTGTTCAATTAGCCCTCGATGAATTAAAAGCGAACGGTTACCTTGAATCGAAAGTAGGTTCTGGAATATATGTAGCGGGTCACTCTTGGAATGTCTTTATGAACAGAGCCCAACCTAACTGGAAACATCATATTGAGTCGAGTATTCATAAACCAAACTACCATACGATACAGCTGATCAATGAATACGAGCAATATGATGACATTATTCGCCTTGGCACTGGTGAATTATCTCCTGAATTACTTCCGACGAAGCAATTGGTAGAGTCTCTGAAAAGTATTTCTTTAAACGCAAAAGATATTGGCTATTCATCGCCTCGTGGAAATGAACGGTTAAGAAAAGCTTTATGTGAATATTTGAAGAGACGAGGAATTCGGACGCAGCCGGAAAACATCTTAATCGTTTCAGGAGCACTTCAAGCGTTGCAATTAATTGCCCTCGGATTATTAGAAGTGGGGTCTATAGTTTTCCATGAAGAACCATCTTATTTAAGTTCCGTACATCCTTTTTAATCCGCTGGAATGCGTATGGTTTCAGTGAATCGTGATGGGAAATTAGCGGAGAAATTAAAAGTAATGAAAAGAAAACGGCAATCCATTTTTTACTGCATTCCAACATTGCATAATCCGACAGGAACGAGTTATTCAATGGAAGAAAAGGAACAATTATATGAAGTGTGTAAAGAGCTACAGACTCCGATTATAGAAGATGATGTGTATCATGAATTGTCTTTTCATTCACCTACGCCACCGATAAAATCCTTCGATACTTCAGGACAAGTACTTTATATTGGAAGTGTTTCGAAAACTCTTAGTCCAGGGTTACGCATCGGATGGATTGTTGGGCCAACTTCAGTGATCGAGAGGCTTGCTGATATTAAAATGCAAACGGATTATGGCTCTAGTGCTTTTTCACAAGAAATTGTTGCCCATTGGTTTGAATCGGGTATATATGAAAAGCATTTAAAGCAGCTTCGTCATCAATTGAAAGAACGAGCTACATTTGTTGAAAATATATTAGAAAAATCCTTTAAGGACGTTGCTTCATGGAGTAAGTCAGAAGGAGGGTTTTATACTTGGTTAAGATTTCATCAACCTATTGTGAATAAAGCATTGTTTTTAAAGTTATTGAGTCAAAAAGTTTTAATTAATCCAGGTTATATTTACGTATCGAACGATTTACATCATATACGCCTTTCCTATGCGTATGCGACTTTTAATGAATTGGAAAAGGGATTAATGATTTTAAGAGAACTTTGTCATTAATTAAATTGTGCGAAAGAAACACCTTAGCCCAACTCACGGGCTAAGGTGATTTATGTTCCTCGATGTTTTCTTACTTCTAGGGGAGGGTTATTGTGAATGACTTGGTTCAGCTCTTTGGAATACTCTTCTCTCTTGTTACTTCTTTTGTTTTCTTTTTTATCTTTTTTAAAGCTTGTCTTTTCTTTTTTGGCCACGCTGTCACCTCCGAATAAAAATCAATTTTTCGAGTCGAACATAATGTGTGCAAAAAGAGTGGATTTATGCAAAATACAAAAGGAGCCGTTTCACAGTATTAGAAACGACTCCATTTTATGTTTTATACACCCCAAATTAAAAGTCCCTTTCCATTTCTAGTCTCGAATAAGCAAAATCGTAAGTAGTCTCTAACATATGATCAGGCATATGCACTAATTGTAGTGGCTCTACTCCGAAATACGTTACTAAGAAATGAACTATATTTTTGCGCTCCATATTTGTTAACATTTCCGACCCCTCCTTATTGATATATAACAATTATATTCATTATACAACTGATATATAACAGATGAAAGCCCTATTTTAAAAAAATTTTAAAATTTGATGAAAATTTGTTTTTTAGTTGCGGATAATAAAAAGATGAATCGAAACAAAAGGGTGAGAAGCATGGGTTTTTTACGTGGCGATGCTCACAAAATATATAGACGGTTGAAGAAGAATCCCGAGACTATTCGTGAATCGAAATATTTAAAAGATTTGGAGGAAGTTCGGGAATTTTATAAGTCCATTGAAAGCGATGTGTTGCAATTAATTTATTATCGATTAATTAAGGAAACGAATGGTTCCGGCATGATTCCGATTTTCGTGTCGTCGATCCCTTTTTTATTTTTAATTTTTTCCCAACATTTGCAACAGATATTGTTTCAAGAGGGTACGAGGAACTGGATGATTTTTATCGTTTGTTATATTACAGGCATTACCTTTGCCTTGTTTCTCCATTTTCGGGAGAAGGCGTGGGCATCTTCGCACATAGAGATCATTCAAGATATTTTGGAAGAGCGGAAGGGAAAGTGAGAGAAGTATTTGGCTAATTATCGACATTTCATTGCTCCTTGCATCGTTCAAAATCGCAAGCATATCCCAAGCCACGAAATAAAAGAGGAGAAAATATAATAACTCCATAAAAAATGGGCAACATTGTAACAAATAGGAATAGAAAAAACCTATTAGCACACTATTTTTAGAAAACAAAAGGGGGTGTATCCCATGGGGTTTTTGGACAAACTATTCGGGAAACAAAGGAGGACAAGTCAGTGGCTGAAAAATTAAATATCGGCATTATTTTAGGAAGTACAAGAGATGGGCGAGTAAGTCCACAAGTGGGAAAATGGGTAAAAGATATTGCAGATAAACGCGGTGACGCCAATTATGAAATTGTTGATATCGCAGACTATAAATTGCCGTTTTTAGGGACAACTGATGGCACAGAGCCAGGTATTGCAGAGTGGAATGAAAAATTAGCGACCTTAGATGGTTTTATTTTCATAGTACAAGAATATAATCATAGTATTACTGGAGCTTTGAAAAACGCCCTAGACATGGCTCGAGA
>JAAYHP010000134.1 GCA_012735355.1 Lysinibacillus sp.
AGGCTCGAGTCGGGCCCGTGGAAAGCGTCCCCGGAACGGAAATCAATTTTCAGTTTAATATCAAAAACTCATCATTTTCTTTTAAGAGAAAATGATGAGTTTTTACTTTTGTCCCAACCTCTTTTTAAAATTGATCCTTATAATTAGGTAAACTTGGAGTCAATATATTGTTTTGTAAAAGTATTTCAAATTCTTTAGCTGGGGTTGGTTTACTAAATAAATAACCTTGGATTTCATGACACTGTTCTTGTTGAAGGATATGTAATTGCTTCATCGTTTCAACACCTTCAGCAACAACTCTTAAATTAAGACCTCTAATCATATAAATGATGGACTTTATTAAATGCAATTCCCGCTTACTATTATCCATATTTCGAATAAAGGCACGATCGATTTTAATAATATCAAAAGGATATTGGCTCAAATAAGAAAGGGAAGAATAACCTGTACCAAAATCATCAAGGGCCAACTTAATTCCTAAAGCTTTTAACTTGGTTAAGGATTGTTTAACCATTTCAGAATCATTTAATAAAATATGTTCTGTAATCTCCATTTCAAGTTCAGATGGTTTTATATTTGCATCATGAAGCACTTTCTCCACTTTATGTATCCAATCCGGCTTAATGAGCTGTACACCAGAAATATTTATCGATATTGGCACAACTCTCAAACCTTTCTGTTTCCATCGGTTAATTTGCTGACAGGCAACATTTAAAACCCAATAATCGATTTCCGTAATTAAACCATTTTCTTCAGCGAGGGGGAGAAATTCATTCGGAGGAATGATTCCCCATACCGGATGATTCCAGCGAATTAAAGCTTCAGCTCCTATAATTTTATTTGTCTTCGTACAAATACGAGGCTGGAAGTATAATGTCATTTCATTATCTTCAAGGGCTTTTTTTAAATCTCTGCCGATACAATATTGTTTATAAGATTCATGGCTGCTAGAAGGGGAGAGAAGATGAAAATTATCTTTGCCTTCTTTTTCTGCAATGCTTAAAGCTAGTCGAGCATTTCTTAATATTTCCGAACTAGTAAATCCATTTTCGGGAAAAGTGCTTATGCCAAAACTTGTAGTAACATATAATTTATACTCTTTAATAATGAAGGGCGCTTTAAGACATTCATAAATATTTTTAACTTTTTCGATTAAAGCATCAAACGATTCTATTTGTTTTATTAAAATAGCAAATCCGTCTCCGCTGCGTCGTGCAATAATATCTTGAGAAGCTAAATGCTTTTTTATTCGATTTGGATATTTTTGTAGTAGTTCATCTCCAATTTCATTTCCAAGAGTATCGTTAATATACTTAAAATTATCAATATCTAATTTGATGACCGCAAAGTGTTCATTGCTTTTCGCATAGGATTGTATTAATTGCTCTAATTCTTCAATGAATTTTTTTCGATTCGGAAGTTTTGTTAAGCTATCATAATTTGCTAGAAAGTTTAGTTGATCTTCCAACAGTTTTTGTTCCGTAATATCCGATATGATTCCATCTAACCGAATGATGTTTCCAAGATGATCGAAGGTTGGAATCGTATAGTCTTTTATCCACTTTAATTTTCCACTTTTATGTTTAATTCGATATTGTTGCGAAATATTTTGGCCTGATTTTAGCTTACGTTGATTATTATAAAATAAATGCATATCTTCATTTAAAATAATAGACGCCCATTGTTGAGCACCGTTAAAACATTCCTTTTTATAACCGGTGATATACTCAACACCCTTTGAAGTGCAAATCACTTTATCGTCTTGTATATTCGCTGACCAAATCCCTAAATTTGGATTATCGAAAAGGATATTTAGTTTTTTATTCCTTATTAATACCCTCAGGTAAATAGAAATCGGTAATATCTTGTACATACCCAACCATCCCATCAAGATTTCCATTACGGGCAAGAACAACTTCACTATTTGCCCAAACAACGCGAGTAGCTTGATTTTTTTTGGATGATTCGGAATTCAATTTGATGACCGACTTTTTCTTTCACTGATTTTTCAATAGTAGTTTTTAGCTGTTCTTGATCATCAGGATGGACACAGTATAGAAAATGTTCAAGGGATAAAGACTAGGAATAAGGGTGATAATAGTATCAATATATTGTCCGTTTTTTTGGAAGACGCGAGCACTAAAACTTTGGATATCTCCAGAAAGAGCCCTTTCAAAATAATGATCCCCATTTATTTGTAAAGAGGTTTCGATTTGTAAAACTTCTAATAAGTGCACACTTTTAATA
>JAAYHP010000012.1 GCA_012735355.1 Lysinibacillus sp.
CAATTTAAATTATCAGAACCTTTATCTTTACTTCCGTGTCCTGTAACTAACGCAACAGTGGATGCGTATTCACGATGGGTTAACGAAATTCCCGCATATTCGGCTGCTGCAACGCTTGCAGTAATGCCGGGCACAATTTCAAATGGTATTCCTTTCTTTTTTAATACTGCCGCTTCTTCTCCTACTCTTCCAAAAATACTTGGATCTCCACCTTTTTATCTGGTTACTACTTTTCCTTCTGATGCTTTTTGTACTAGAATTTCATGAATTTCCTCTTGGATTCGCATATGTTTTCCTGGAAGTTTTCCACAATATATAAGCTCTGCATTATATGGAGCATAATCTAACAATGCTAAGTTAATAAGCCGATCATATACAATGCAGTCAGATTGTTGAATACATTCAAGACCCTTAACGGTAATTAATTTCTCATCCCCAGGTCCAGCACCTACTAAATACACTTTTCCTAACCTCATATTTTCCCTCCCGAAACATTGTTGCTTCATATTTTTGTTCATCTTTTTCATTCTAAGATTATTAGATTGCATTTCGTTTCTGTTCTTGAAATTGTAAACATGCATTTATCCAGTTATCTACAAGTTTTGAATTGGAGGCGAAATGGAAATGAACATATCCTGCAATTAAAGAATGGAGAATGCAGCCAACTCGTTTTGCTCCAAATCGACTTTTCAATTCATAAGCTGGTGGATATAGTGAATTTGGCTGGAAAATTGAATAGTGGAATTCATGACCTTTCGCAACCTCTCCTTCTTTCATTAGGAAATTGTCATTCATGCCAAAAATTTCACGATATCCTAGGGCTGCAAGTGTGGACTGCATGGCTACTTTACCATCAATTACCCCAACCATTGGATAACTCATACCTTCTGTCGTCTCAATGGATTTTGTTAAATACATAAATCCACCGCATTCAGCAACAGTTGGAACACCTTTTTCAATCATTGCTTTGATGGATTGTTTCGACACTTCATTACTCGCTAACTATTCAGCAAATTCTTCCGGGAAGCCTCCACCAATATATAAACCATCAACATCTTCCGGTACTGGATCATTTGCTAACGGTGAGAAAAAAAGAAGTTCTGCCCCTCGAGCTCGGAGCAATTGTAAATTTTCTTCATAATAAAAATTAAAAGCAGCATCTTTTGCTACTGCAATTTTCACATTCCCCTTTAAATTTTCTTCAAAAATAGAATGATTCACTTTTTCTAAGCTGTTTGTTTCAGAAATCGTTAGTAATTTATTAAGATCAATCGTTTTTTCAACTTCTGTTGCCAGCATTTCAAAATAAGAATCTAAATCTCCCCGTTCAATAGCTGGAATTAACCCGAGATGCCTGCTTGGCAAGTGGAGTTCATTGTTTTTCTTCATATAACCAATCACAGGAATATGACATTCTTGTTCAATGGCAGCTTTTACAATGTTAAAATGGCTCTCACTTCCAACACGATTGGCTATTACGCCAACAATACGTGATGGTACATGGATTGTTTGAAATCCTTTTACAATCGCAGCAGCACTTCTTGCCATACTTGCACAATCCACTACGAGAAGAACTGGACTCTCAGTAATGTCCGCAATATCAGCAGCAGAACCAGTATTTTCTAATGGATTTTTTCCATCAAAATACCCCATTACACCTTCAATAATTGTTATATCTGCATCACGACTATTGCGTTCCACAATATCGCGAATGACATCGTGGCTAAACATCCAACTATCAATATTTCGAGAAACTCGTTTTGTAACGGCAGTGTGATAGGTTGGATCAATATAATCTGGACCACATTTAAATCCTTGAACGACAAGATTTCGTTTTTTCAATGCCGCCATGATTCCGATTGTTAAAGTGGTTTTTCCAACCCCGCTCGATGTACCTGCAATCATTAATCTTTTTGCCACGGAAAATCCTCCTTAAGCTCGAGTACCCCAACAGAAATTGTTACATTCCCACTTTTCTTTTAGACTAGAACTAGTGAATTTGATTGTAAATAACGTTTTGCTGCTGCTTCACTTACGGAATATGCTCCAGTATATTTATAAACCGTTTCTGATGGTTCTTCGATATGCATTTCATTCAATTCTTTAGCTGTGTACGTACAAAATTCCACATTTCTTTCGTTTACAACTTGCAATAAACCCTCTTCATCTTTCTTTAGATCAATCGTACAAATGGCTTTTACACTTTTTGATGAAAATCCTAACTCAAGCAACGTCTCTTCAATGACGAAATGAATTTCCTCCGCACTTGTTCCACGATTACAACCGATTCCTATTACAATTACTTTAGGCCTAAATATAATGCCGTATTGTAAAATTGGTGTCTCTTCTGGTGTGAGTAACCGATGAGTAACAATTAGAGCACCGCTTGGTTTTGCATTGATTGCTTCCAAAATGGATTGATAAATTTTTATATTTTCTGGTAATGGGCGATCATATATCCACCATGAACGCTCTCCACTTTCCTGTACAACAGCAACATGTTCTTCGTTCACAACAGCTGCACTAACCTTCGTTAAATGTTCTTCTGAATCCCAAACCCAACCGAACCGAGAGCCAAATAAATCAACAGCGATAGTTTGCTGAACATCTGATGCCGTCGTAATCACAGGGTTTGCATGAAGCAATGCCGCGATTTCTCGCGTTAATTCATTCGCTCCACCTAGATGACCGGAAAGCACACTGATTACATTTTTACAACAATCATCTATAACAACAACGGCTGGATCAATTTTTTTATCTTTTATAAGAGGTGCTATCATGCGAACAACTGCACCGAGAGAAATAAATAAAATCAGACCTTTATATTTGTTAAAAATCGCTGATAACAGAATTCGAACATTGCCATCATATAGTTGGATGCTTAAGCTATCTTCATCAGCTTTACAAAACTTTTGCGGATAATAAAGGTCACAATTAGGAAAAAGTCCTTGTAATTTCCGAGCAATTTCTACACCATGTTTTGTTATAGCAACAACTGCATAATCATTTTTTTGATGAATGTTTGGAATTTCCTCTTCCACAAGTTGAATCACTTTGAAACTCCTTTCCGATAGCCGTGAGTAAACTCGGCATCATAAAGCTTTGAGCGATACGTATCCTTTTCATAAAGGTTAGAGTCAAGTGCCCATCCTGCTAAAATCATGGCATGACTCCGAATGCCATTTTCTTTCATCGCTTGATCGAGATTCGCGAGTGTTGTACGAACGATTTTTTCATCTGGCCATGTAGCTTTTTGAATTACCGCAACGGGCGTGTCATCTTGCCAACCCGCTTCTTTTAATTCCTTCACTATTTTTTTCGTTAATGTTGCACTTAGGAAAAGAGCGATTGTACAATGATGGCTTGCTAAATCTTTTAATTTTTCTTTTTCCGGTACAGGTGTACGACCTTCAGCGCGGGTTAAAATAAGAGTTTGTGTTAATTCTGGAATCGTTAATTCTGCTTGTATTGCCGCTGCAGAAGCAAAAACAGAGCTTACACCAGGAATGATTTCTACTCCAATGCCTTCTTTTTTCAATAATGCTATTTGTTCAGCAATGGCACCATACATCGATGGATCTCCAGTATGAATGCGGGCAACTAATTTATCACGTTTTACTCGATCGACTATGATTGAAACAATCTCTTCCAAATGCATTCCACTTGTTTTAATAATTTCTGCTTCTTTCTTTGCTTTGGCAATTAATTCTTCATTAACTAGGGAGTCTGTATAAAGAATACAATCTGCTTCTTGCAACATTTGTAATCCTTTTACAGTTATTAAATCGGGATCGCCAGGACCTGCTCCAATTATCCAAATTTTCTTCATTTGCGCACCACCATTAATGATAGATAATTTAAATCGGCACCTTCTAATTCGTTGATATTCCATAAGATTTCCTCGTCAGATGTAACTTTTGTAACTACATGTGCCTTGTTTTCTAATCCTAATTCTCGAAGCATTTCTAGCAACACATCAATAACCTTTGCAACTTTTAGAAATACTACAGCATCATGATTTTCAATTGCTTTTCTCATCTTTTCAACATCATCATTTGCGGGAATGATAGCCACTTGTTCATCACCATCTGCTAGTGGAATGGTTAATCGGGATACTGCACCGTTGACGGAGGAAATACCGGGTATGGAATGAATTTCTACATCGGGATATTTTTCCTTCATTACTTTCATTAGATGAATAAAAGTGCTATATAATAACGGGTCTCCTTCAGTAACAAATGCCACATCTTTCCCTTGAGCAATTTTTTCATAAATTACATCAACGGCTTTATTCCATTCCCTCTCTAATACTTCCTGATTTTTCGTCATTGGAAATACAAGTCCTAACATTTCCTTTTCTTCAGGACGTATATAAACTTCTATAATCTTATACGCATAACTTTTTGAACCTCGCATTTTTTTCGGATAGGCTATTACAGGACATTCTTGAAGTTTCCGAAAAGCTTTAACGGTAAGTAATTCCGGATCTCCAGGTCCTACACCTATGCCATATAAAGCACCTTTACACATCCTCATCTTCCTTTCGTTTTGCACTTACAATAAACACAGGGTTTAATGGAGCGAATCGAGTCAACGATAATATTTGTTTACTTCTCGCAATTTGTACTTGGGTAACTTCTGTATGAAATCCTAACTTATAAAATATTTTGATAGATTCATATAAGTTTTCGATTGTTGCAGCATTTAGAACAATGCGGCCATTCTTGTTTAATCTTTCACAACATACGGTTAATAGTTCCTCCATGTTTCCACCCGTACCACCGATAAAAATAGCATCGGGATTCGGAAACTTTTCAAGGCCTTCTGGTGCTTTTCCGTGTACAACAGTGAAATCAACCCGAAATTTTTGTTGATTAAGAAGACAGTTTTTGATATCTTCTTCATTTTTTTCAATGGCAAAAATTTTACCTTCTTTTGCAATCTTCCCTGCTTCAATTGCAACGGAACCGGTGCATGTGCCGATATCCCAAACAATACTTTTTTCATGTAAATTCAATGCACTAATGGATAAAACACGAACTTCTTTTTTCGTGATTAAACCTTTCTCAGG
>JAAYHP010000135.1 GCA_012735355.1 Lysinibacillus sp.
ATAATATAGATGGTATTACTGATTAGAGATACATGAAGGATTAAAATGGATGATACACTTTACACCGGTTTTAAAAACATTTTTCAATACCGATGTGATCATTACGATTTCAGATCGGGAAAAAGTGTTACACCAAGATTTTACTCCAAATGTAAGTGAAAAATTACGATTACCAATTGGCTTTAAACTTCGCGATTTTGATGTAATGAAAGAGGCAATGAAGATAAAGGAAACAATATATACCGAATTGCCGAAAGAAGCCTTTGGAGTTGCACAAAAAGCGATTACATCCCCTATTTACGATAAAGCTGGAGAAGTTATTGGATCTATTGGAGTCGGTTTAAGTATAGATAATCAAGTAAAAATGAAAGAAATTGCTGAGCAATTTGTTGCTACGTCTCAAGAAATTTCAGCATCGACAGAAGAATTAGCTGCATCTTCAGAAGGATTTATAAACTATATCGAAACCCTTTCTAAAGCACAAAATTCAATGTTGGAACAAGTGGAACATACAACAAAAATATTAGAAATGATTAATGGGATAGCAAAAAACACTAGAATATTAGGCTTTAATGCGGGAATAGAAGCTGCCAGGTCTGGTGAATATGGCAAAGGCTTTAGTGTAGTGGCGAAAGAAATTACAAAACTTGCCGATGAAAGTTCAAATTCTGTATATGAAATTCGAGAGTTAATCAATATATTAAGAGAAAAAGTTGATGATGTTGCAACGATTATTGAAGATACATATGAGCTCTCTAAAGACCAAAGTAACACTACAGAGGAAATTTCTAAAGCGATTCAACAATTGGCGAGTGTAGCAGAAGATTTAGAAGAAATGTCAAAAGTGATTTAAAATCATTTTTTCATAAAGGGCATTTATAAAGGAAATTTGTTTATAGTAATTGTATTTATTATTCTTTTTTGGTACATTATATTAGAAATACAATTTTAAACATTAATATATAGCAATCGCTGAGAGCTATATCACCAATGTTTAATTTTATGAGTTAAGAAGCAACCCGAAATTGCCGGTTCTATATTAACAACGCAATAGACAAAATGAGCATGTCTAATGAAGGTGGTTACACGTCTATTCAGCGTAAAGGCGTCCAAAGTAGGACATCTTTACGCTATTTTTACTGTTAAGGAGGATGACTATGTCTCAACAAACGAACGACTTTACAAAATGGTATATTGACACAATTCAAAAGGCAGATTTAATGGACTATACACCAGTCCGCGGATGTATTGCATTTAAACCAGATGGATACGAAATTTGGGAACATATTCAAGCAGAAATGGATAAACGTTTTAAAGAAACAGGACACCGCAATGCTTATTTCCCAATGTTAATTCCAGAATCTTTCTTCCAAAAAGAGAAGGATCATATTGAAGGCTTTTCACCAGAACTTCCTTGGGTTACAGAAGCTGCTGGTGAAAAATTAGAAGAGCGTCTAGCCCTTCGTCCAACTTCTGAAACGATGATTGGACATTTATATTCTGACTGGATCAAATCTTATCGAGATCTACCAGTGTTGATTAACCAATGGGCAAACGTATTCCGTTGGGAAAAGAAAACTCTTCCTTTCATTCGTACTTCTGAATTTTTATGGCAAGAAGGACATACTGCTCATGAAAATGAAGAAGATGCCCGAAAAGAAACGATGCAAATGCTAAACATTTATAAAGAAGTTGTTGAAAATGTTTTAGCAATCCCAGTTTATGACGGCCAAAAAACGCCATCAGAACGTTTTGCTGGGGCAGTTGATACGTATTCAATTGAAGCGATGATGCAAGACGGAAAAGCGGTTCAAGCAGGTACTAGTCACTATTTAGGTACGAAGTTTGCGGAAGCATTCAACATTAAATACTTAAATAGAGAAAATAAACATGTCTATGTTCATACGACATCTTGGGGAACTTCCACTCGATTAATTGGATCGGTAATTATGGTTCACGGTGATGAAAAAGGTTTGATATTACCACCGAAAATTGCACCAACACAAGTAATATTAATCCCTGTTGGTCCTTGGAAGAAAAACCCTGCTATTATCGAAAAATTAGATGAAATTTTTGCTGCATTGAAAGCTAAAGGAATTCGCGTTCGTCTTGATGACTCTGACCAATCCCCAGGATTTAAATTTAATGAATGGGAATTAAAAGGCGTACCGGTAAGAATCGAACTTGGCCCTCGTGATTTAGAAAACAATCAAGCAATTTTAAAAGCAAGAGATGAAGATGAAAAAATCACTGTACAATTAGATGGAATTGTTGAAGCAGTAGAAAAAGAACTAGAAACAATGCAAAAACGACTATTTGAAAAAGCTAAAGCTTTCCGTGACGCAAATTCCCATACCCATGTGGATACGTTAGAGCAATTAAAAGCACATATTGAGGAATGCGAGAAAAAGGGAACAATTCCTGGATGGATTTTAGCTGGTTGGTGTGGAGACGATGATTGTGAGGCAAAAGTGAAAGAAGAAACAAAATTCACTTCACGCAATATTCCATTTAATCCACCAACGACGAAACATACTTGTATCCATTGTGGAAAAGAAGCGCAACATACAGTTTGGTTCGGTCGCGCTTATTAATCATAAAAAAAGTGTAGATTTGTTTATATCTACACTTTTTTTTCATAATTTGCCAATAAAAACAGTGTAAATGGTGATATAATTGACTTAAGTAAAATGGAAGGGGTTTTTACATGAGTGTTGATAAGTCAGAATTACATGAAAAATTACAAAAGTTAATTGAGTTAGCACCAATCATAAAAGCCTTACAATCTACAGATGTTACACTTACTATTTCGGACACTGAAAAAGTAGTTCTCCAATTGTTCTCTAGTGAATTTTCTGTCGATTATGCGGAAGGTAGAAAGCTGGCACCAGATGAGCCTATGTCTATCGTAATGCGAACTAATAAAAGAGAAGTTATATCCGTTCCTGAAGAAGCGTACGGTGTTGCGCTAAGGGTTATTTTAGTCCCTGTTACAGACGACAACGGGAAAGTTGTAGGATGTATTGCGGTTAGTACAAGTCGTGATAATCAATCAAAATTATTACAAGTTGCAGAACAATTTGCTGCATCTTCAGAAGAAATTGCGGCATCAACACAAGAGTTAGCATCATCTGCAAACGACTTTAATACATATATGCAAAAACTTGCTGAAGCACAACAAGAAATGACAAAGCAAGTTGAAGATACAACAAAAATTCTTGAATTAATTAATAATGTAGCTAAAAATACTCGTATTTTAGGGTTTAATGCTGGCATTGAGGCAGCTCGATCTGGAGAACATGGTAAAGGGTTTAGCGTTGTAGCAAAAGAAATTACAAAATTAGCTGAACAAAGTGCTGGCTCAGTGAATGAAATTCGGAATTTACTTGAACAATTGAAAGATAAAGTAAATCAAGTTGCTACATATGTAAACGATACTGTTGAAGTAAGTTCTCAACAAATAACATCTATAAATGAAATTTCCACTAGCATACAAAACATTGCTGATGTGGCTGAAGATATTGAAGATATGGCACATAAAATATTTTAATTTTTAAAAAAGAGGTTGGGACATATAGCTAATTTAATTAAGAATCAGTGAAGAAGCATAGTAAAA
>JAAYHP010000013.1 GCA_012735355.1 Lysinibacillus sp.
GGTTAAAAGGATTTAGTTTACTCGTCTAAAATATAAAAACTTAATCATTGGATAAATGAAGGATGCAATTGAATGTCATAAGTTTTTATATTGAAAATAGAAAACACCTTACACTAGTGCTTGAATGTAAGGTGCTTTCGATATTAAAACGTTATAGATACAGGATGTTCTTCTGTGTAGTCCATATTATCCCAGGAGAAAATATGAAGAGTCATCTCAAAATTGTTTTCAAATTTAGGGAACTCATAGCCTTCAAATTCATTTATCGTTAAAGTAGCGGTTGCAGATTTACCTGGTGCTACTTCTTGACTCATGGAAAGCAATGTTTCATCTACCATTCGATCATCAACGGAAACGTTTCTTGCTTGTACTTCAATGTTATCGGAACGTTTATTTGTTACGTCATAAACCACTTCGACAGAATTGCCCCAAATATCGTCAGACTTGCTTACAATTTTCACAAGGGTTACTTTCACATTTTCATTATCAACAATGACTTCGTTTATTTCTTTTTCATTGTTAGAAGTATCTTCGGCTTGTTGTTCAGTGTTTTCATTTGTAGTATCTGTATCAACATTACCTCCTAAATCTTCTTCCGTTGTGTCACCACAAGCAGCCAATAATAAAAGACTTGTTACCGAGATGAGATAAAGTAATTTTTGCATAATTAATCCTCCATTTTCTTAGTGTTTTACTACATTGTTGTTTATTTATTATTTCTAATTTTTTGTGAAAAATACCTATTTAGAGATTACATGATAGAGTAGCTTTTTTTCATAACGAATAAGGTGAAGAGGAAGTTGGATATACTAATGATACGTTTAGAAGGGAGCGTATGACATTGGGAATGTGGACAATACCAACAATCATTGTAGGTTTAATAATTGTAATCGTATCATATTTTATGACGATTAACGTGATGAAATAAACGGAACAACGTGCTTCAGCAATGGATACACCGATAAGTAGAAATGTACGAAATCATCCAATTTTAATGAACCCGATCATCATTATGTACCTTATTTTTGGTTTGTTTACTGGCATTATGATTTTTTATTATTGGGCAAAAACAGGGTATTAAAAATTTAAATCCTTCAACTTAAAAAGAATGTGTCCTTATCATAGTCATAAAACTGTCACTTATGATATGATAATTGTAACGGAGTCCTGCTCTAGTGGAACAGGAAAGGGGTTGGAGGATTTGATTTCAACAAAGACAAGAGCCTTTTTAGAAACGCCAATTAGCGATTTCATTATCCCGGCTGAAAAAGTAGCTCATGTTCAAGTTGGAAATAGTGCAGAACATGCATTATTAGTATTAACAAAAACAGGCTATTCACAAGTTCCGGTGTTGGATACTAAGTTTCGAATTCACGGTTTACTCAGCTCTAAAATGATTACTGAATCTATTCTTGGTTTAGAACGGATTGAGTATGAAAGATTAGCAAATATAAAAGTAGACGATTGTATGGAACGGAATGTAACGTATTTAAAAATTGATGATACTTTTCAAAGAGCGTTAGATTTAGTCATTAACCATGCGTTTTTATGTGTAGTAGATCATGAAGGCACCTTTATGGGAATACTCACGAGAAGAGTGATTTTGAAACAATTAAAAAAACATATATATCAATTATTAGATTTTTAAAGAAATCTGTCGGCAAAATCCATTGA
>JAAYHP010000136.1 GCA_012735355.1 Lysinibacillus sp.
CGGGCTGTTCCCGTTGGAGTCGCCCCGTCACTCCAATCAATTTTCGTTGCATATCATTTTTTTACTATGCTTCTTCACTGATTCTTAATTAAATTAGCTATATGTCCCAACCTCTTACTACATCATTACTTTTCCCCGTCAAGCAATGGGAATAAATCTTTTCCATAATAATTTTCTATCAACTTGCCAAGTTTGCCGGTCTTTTTTAATTTCTCTCATCGCTTCATCGTAAGCCGTTGCAAATTCTAAAGAGTGGCCACGTTTTAATTACGGGAATTCATTGTATACAAGGTTGTCTTTAAATTGGTGATACGGACCATTTATGCGGTCAGTTTAGTTCTGCGTAAATTTTTTGTTGTGTATATAAAGGAAATTTCATAGTTCAAAAAATATAAACACCTCCCGAAACCGATTTGCAGCCTCGAGAGGTTATTATTAATATATGTTATTTTTGATGTTAATTGAGTAATAAATTGTGAACTTTTTGTAAAATTATTGTTGCTACTTTTAAATATAATTGCCCATCCAACGCAGGCCTTTAGGGTAATGGTTTTTCATCACGTTACCTGCCAGTTTACCCCAGCCGATGGAGTAGCTATCAACAGTAATTAAGTGCCATCCCTTCACACCACTTGCTTGCAATACTTCCCCCTTTAAATAAGAAAGGATTTCGCCAGAATTAGCGGATAAATCAAAAGAGCTTTTCACTTCATCTTGTCTTAAAGCTAAGGCAAGGGCATGGGATGGCTCAAAGCGATTTTTCTTAAACGTTCCTAAATGTAGGCCTGGACGGAGCACCTTTAGTTTTTCTAATGACGGTAAATCTTCCGGCAACAGATAGAGTTGGTCACTAAACGTAATGAAGTTTCCTGCTGGAACGACATGTAACGTTTCACTAACAAATTGGTTATATGCTTTTAGCATTTGCGGATCCACTTTTTGCGGCTTTGCAGATTTAAGTCGTGGTGTTTCCTCCCCGTCCATCTTTTTCAGCACCGCAATGTAATGCCCTTCCCCTTTCACAAGATGGGGCCAAATACGAATTGTTTGTTCGATTTGAGGCGCCGGATTATCAACCCAATCGCTTCTTCCTGGACTGAATCCTTCATACACTTCTACTTTTTCAATTTCAAAGTTTGGATGTTCGGCTAGGAAGCGACTGATTGTTCCTTCATTTTCTTCCGGTGAAAAGGTGCAAGTGGAATATACAAGACGTCCACCAGGTTTAAGCATTGCTTGAGCATGGGCGAGTATTTCATCTTGCCGACTCGCACAAATAGCGACATTTTCTGGGCTCCAATGTTCGCGAGCTTCCTCATCTTTCCGAAACATCCCTTCCCCAGAGCAAGGGGCATCGACTAAAATGCGGTCGAAAAAGCTCGGAAAACGACTTGCTAACCGTTCTGGCGTTTCATTCGTGACAATTGCATTTTTAATGCCCATTCGTTCTACGTTTTGGGATAAAATTTTCGCCCGCTGCGGATGAATTTCGTTGGAGACGAGAAGCCCTTCTCCGTTCATTTTCGATGCAAGGTGGGTTGTTTTCCCGCCCGGCGCCGCACATAAATCAAGGATCCGCTCCCCCGGCTTAGGATCGACGAATTCAGCAGCCGCCATGGCACTTGGTTCTTGTATATAGTAAAGCCCCGCTTCGTGATACGGGTGTTTTCCTGGACGATCCTTTGTCGGATAAAAATAGCCCTCCTTCACCCAAGGGATCTTTTCTATTGTAAAAGGGCTGATTTTTATGAATTCATCTATGGAAATTTTAATTGAATTGATACGAAGTCCTTGGTTCTTTTCTTCGTTATAGCTTTGAATAAATGCATCGTATTCATCTTGCAATAGTGTTTTCATTTTTTCTTTAAAAGGTTGTGGGAGATTCATGTTTTCACCTCAAATAGAGTTACATATTCTTGCGTAATGGGGATATTGCCATTCATTATATTATCATTCATTGGCGGATTTTTTTGCAATATTTTATGTTTTGGGGTTGTGGGGATATTGATGGGGGGATTTATCGCCAGGATTTGTGACTATTTCTATGGGGCTTCCCGATTTCGACGAACTTTGTGGCGATTTCGATGGAC
>JAAYHP010000137.1 GCA_012735355.1 Lysinibacillus sp.
CGGCGCGCATATTTTAGCCATTAAAGATATGGCAGGGCTGCTTAAACCAAATGCAGCTTATCGTTTAATTTCCGAATTGAAGGAAACAACAGATTTGCCAATTCATCTTCATACCCATGATACAAGCGGAAATGGGATTTTCGTTTATGCAAAAGCCATTGAAGCTGGAGTGGACATTATTGATACGGCATTAGGTTCCATGGCTGGCTTAACATCTCAGCCAAGCGCCAATTCGCTCTACTATGCTTTAAGCGGCGAAAAACGACAAGTTAGAGCGGATATAGACTCCCTTGAAAAACTATCTTACTATTGGGCGGATGTGCGAAAATATTATGTAGATTTCGAAAGCGGCATGAATGCCCCTCATTCAGAAGTGTATGTACACGAAATGCCTGGCGGACAATACAGCAACTTGCAGCAACAAGCGAAAGCAGTAGGGCTTGGGGACCGCTGGGAGCAAGTAAAGAAAATGTATTCCCGCGTCAATTTAATGTTTGGCGATATTGTAAAAGTAACGCCATCATCAAAAGTTGTTGGCGATATGGCGCTTTTTATGGTGCAAAATGATTTAGATGAAGAAAATATTTTTGAGCGCGGGAAAACGCTTGACTTCCCTGATTCCGTCATTGAATTTTTCCAAGGTTATCTAGGACAGCCTTATGGCGGATTCCCGAAAAAACTGCAAAAGCTTATACTAAAAGACCTCAAGCCAATTACGGTGCGCCCTGGTGAACTGCTTGAGCCGGTTGATTTTAGTAAACTTGCTGTTGAGCTGGAAGAAAAAGTCGGATTCAAACCGACTGAGAAAGACTTAATCTCCTATGCACTATATCCAAAAGTATTTGAAGAATACGCTAAAGTGCGTGCTCAATATGGTGACATTTCTGTATTAGATACTCCAACATTCTTATATGGTTTGCGCCTGGGCGAAGAAATTGAAGTGGAAATTGAAAAAGGAAAAACATTGATTATTAAATTAGTGTCCATTGGCGAACCTCAACATGATGGTACACGGGTAATTTACTTTGAAATTAACGGCCAACCTCGGGAAATTGTCGTTCAAGATATGACGGTCGAAGTAACAGGCAATCAAGCGGTAAAGGCAGACCCTTCAAATCCGAATCAAATAGGAGCAACGATGCCAGGTACAATATTAAAAGTGGTTGTATCAAAAGGTAGCCCGGTTAAACGAGGTGACCATTTATTAATTACAGAAGCAATGAAGATGGAAACAACTGTACAAGCTCCAAAAGACGGAATTGTAAAAGAAATTTACGTACAAGTAGGAGATTCGATTTCAACAGGTGACTTATTGATTGAAATGGAATAAAGTCGGGACTGTTCACACTTTACCATCAAAAACTCATCATTTTCTCTTAAAAAGAAAATGATGAGTTTTTCCTTTTGTTCCGGCATCTTTTTTACTTTCTGGACTGTCCCATTTTCCTTTATGATAAGACTTTTTTAATGCGCTCGAGGGCCCAGTCGATATCATCCTTTGTGATAATAAGTGGAGGAGCAAGTCGAATGACATGTTCGTGAGTCTCTTTACATAACAATCCCTTTTCCATTAATTGTTCACAGTATTTGCGAGCAGGTTCCTTTAATTCAATACCGATAAATAAACCTTTTCCACGAATCTCTTTAATGATAGGAGATTTTAATTTTAATAGCTCTTCTTTCAAATAATTCCCTAGCTCTAAAGAACGTTCAACTAATTTTTCTTCTTCGATTACATCGAGGGCTGCAATGGAAACAGCGCACGCCAGTGGATTTCCGCCAAATGTAGAACCGTGAGAACCAGGGTTCAATACGCCGAGTATTTCCTTATTGGCAACGACAGCAGAAATCGGAAATACCCCTCCACCTAATGCTTTACCGAGTACAATGATGTCAGGGATTACATCTTCCCACTCGCAAGCAAACATTTTTCCAGTTCGACCAAGTCCCGTTTGAATTTCATCAGCAATCAATAATACATTATTTTCTTTGCAGATTTGCGCAGCTTGTTTTAAGTAGCCTTCTGTAGGGATGATGATTCCTGCTTCTCCTTGAATCGGTTCTACAATAAATGCAGCTGTGTTTGGGGTAATGGCTTCTTTTAGAGCTTCTATATCGCCATATGGAACTAATTTAAATCCAGGAAGTAGTGGCCCGAACCCACGCTGATATTCTTTTTCGGAAGAGAGGGAAACAGGAACCATTGTGCGACCGTGAAAGTTTCCGATACAGCCAATAACCTCAGCTTTATTCTCTTCTACGCCTTTTACTTCATAAGCCCACCGGCGAGCCACTTTAATAGCAGATTCCACTGCCTCTGCACCGGTATTCATTGGCAAGATCATATTTTTCCCCGTTATTTTACACAGTTTTTCATACCAAGGTCCAAGTTGGTCGTTATGAAAAGCACGGGAAGTTAACGTTACTCGATTTGCTTGATTTATTAACGCTTGAATGATTTTCGGATGACGATGGCCTTGGTTTAAAGCGGAATAAGAAGAGAGCATATCCATATATTGTATTCCTTCTGGATCCTTCACCCATATGCCTTCAGCTTCAGCTATTACAACCGGAAGTGGATGGTAATTATGGGCACCAAGTTTATTCGTCAATTCTATAATCTCTTTCGTCCTTTTACCCATATAAAAATCCTCCTTAAAATGTAGTGGAAGGGTGCAAATAAGGAAATAAAAGATTCTTAAGTTGTTAACTATGATTTGCTTATAAAGCTATTATATATGAAACAAATCACCCTATTGGTCTAAATATAATAATTTGTTAAATTTTATAAAATTAGCCTTTATTATTGGCGATTCTTAGTTCTGCTCCCCGAAGATGGTCTTGAATAAATAAATCAATCATATCAACTATTTCCTCAGGTGATTGATCCATTTCACCATTTAGCCAACTTTCTGCAAGGGATCCGACAGCTAATGTGAAAAAATGGGATAAAAAGGATAGATAGTCTTCTTGGGCCTGGAACTTTTTCCCGAAGTCATAGACGATCCGATGGACAATATTATGAATATCAGAATAGAAAAATCGTTTAATATGCTCGTGACCCAAAGATTGCAATGCACGTAAACAAATTGTCCGGTTTTCATGTAAATAATAAAACAATTGCAAAAGTCCCTCTTGCCACACTTTCGCGTTCTCATGCACATTAATAAGGACAAGAGCTTCTAGTTGAAAAGTCCATTTCATTAAATCGTAAATATCCTCAAAATGATAATAAAAGGTTTGTCTATTTAAGCCAGCTAGATCCGTAATTTCCCTAATAGAAATTTTTTCAACGGACTTTTCTTTCATTAGTTCTTTTAGAGAATTAGAAAGAAGTTTTTTTGTTTCATGACTATTTTTCATGTAAATACATTCCCTTCAGTCTGTGTTTATTTAAACAAATGGTATTACATTGTCTATATTTTAAATTTCTTTCTCATGTTACGGTAATAATAGATTTTTTGTCATTCATCGAAGTTTGTGATTGTTAGCAGGGGAGACTCTGTTTCAAATGAATTTCGCTGAATGTTTTTTCATTTTAAACATCATCAAGAAAGGATTTGATAATTTGAAGTTGAAAGATTGGTTGAATGTACGTACAGCTTCATTTATTTTTTGGCTTGTTATTTCTATTATTATGATAATAACAATGCCAAATTTAGATACATTAGTTCGGGAAAAAGGCCAAGTGGAGATGCCCGATTATGTTCAAAGTACCATCGCCAAAAACATACTTACAGAGATGGAAACGGATGGTAAAGAAAACTATCAATTTATTGCTGTTTTTAATAGTAGTGAAAAATTCACCGATGAGCAAAAGCGAGAAATTGATGAATTGATTGAAGTTCTCAGAGAAAAGGAAGAAGAACTAGGCATTACAAATATTTTAGCTTATAACGAGAGCGAAGAAACAGAAAAACAACTTGTTTCAGAAGATGGAACTACTATTTTAACTCAAATTGCTGTAGATAAAAGTGTCGGAACGGTAGAAGAAGTTGCGGAGCAATTAAGAGCCATTGTTAAAACGGAAACGGTCGATACATATTTTACCGGAACGGATCTTGTACTTGATGATTTTTCAAAATCATCTCAAGAAGGAATAAAAAAGACGGAGATTATCGCCGTTATATTTATATTAATTGTGTTAGTACTCGTATTCCGCTCGCCGGTCGTACCTTTAGTATCGCTCATTACAGTGGGCGTATCATATATTGTATCCCTTGGAATTGTAGCTCAGTTAGTTGAACACTTTGATTTTCCTTTTTCTAACTTTACTCAAATGTTTCTGATTGTGATTTTGTTTGGGATTGGAACGGATTATAATATTCTCCTTTATACGCGATTTAAAGAAGAAGTTAGTAAAGGCGGTCACATTTTAAAAGCCATTACTGAAACGTATCGCACTGCAGGTAAAACGGTAGTATATAGCGGCATTGCAGTATTTATTGGATTTATGGCGCTATACTTAGCGGAGTTTAAATTGTACCAGGCGACTTCTGCTGTGGCGATAAGTGTGGCAGTGTTGTTGCTTGTGCTCATTACTTTGAATCCTTTCTTCATGGCGGTGCTCGGATTTAAAATGTTTTGGCCAATTAAAAAAGTAAATGGCCATCGGGAAAATAAGTTGTGGGAAGCTCTATCGAAGTTTTCTTTCTTTAGACCAATTTCCGCTATCGCGATTATTGCGGTCATCTGTATACCATTTATTTATTTAAATTCAGGTGAGCTAAATTATAACGATTTAGTGGAAATTAATGATAAATACGAATCAAAACAAGCGATTCAAGTGATTGAAGAACATTTTCCAGCTGGCTTTTCAGCACCAACGAATTTAGTTATTCAATCCGATGAATCTCTTGCAACACAAAAAGCTTTACAAGATATTGATAAGTTAGCAGAAGCGATATCGAAGGTAGAAGGGGTATCGGAAGTTTATTCTGTTACTCGGCCTGCCGGTGAAAAAATAAAAGAATTGTATGTTCAAGATCAAACGAATACATTAACAGACGGTCTTGGAACAGCTCAAGATGGAATTACAGAAATTCATGATGGACTGTTCGAGGCTGAGAATGAATTAGGAAAAGTCGATAAAGATCAGTTTAATAGCATACAACAACTGATTGATGGAATGACAGAGATGGAGCGAGGCGCAGGGCAATTAGGTGATGCGTTACGCCTTGTATCTCAAGGGTTTGAAGATGGTGCAGTAGGTGCGCAACAATTAAGCGATGGTTTATCATCTTTAAAAGAAAATATTAGCCAGTTATACGAAGGGGCTACTGTTCTACAAAGTGGTTACGGTCAATTAGAGAACGCTTTTAACTCTTTCTCAAACACATTTACTATGATTAGCCAAGCGGTAGAACAAAGCTATCAAAGTTTTTCCGCTATTGCACAGTCGTTAATGGCAACTGTTTCAACGAATCCTGAACTAAATGCTGATGAAAATATGATGGTTGCCATAAGTATTGCAGGGCAAGGAAAAGAACAATCGAAGGCTTTATTAGAACAATTACAATCCATCACTCCTCAATATAATCAAGCAGTACAGTCATTACAGGAAGCCAATGCTTCCATGTCTCAAATAACAAGCGGTTTAGAAATGATGGAGACTGGCGTTACGCAACTTCAATCAGGGGCTTCTAACCTTGCTGGTGGGTTGCAATCAGGAGCTGAAGGTACATCTACTATCCAAGCCAATATGACACAGCTTCAATCCGGTTTAGGAGCTGTTAATGAAGGTCACAAACAATTGCAACAAGGTTTAACGGCTTTACAAGATAAAATGAATCTTCTTCAATCCGGTTTAGCACAAAGTACGGAAGGTTTATCTCTCGTTAACGATGGATTAGTAGAAGCGCAAGATTATCTTTCTGAGTTGACGAATACATCCGATGAACTCTTTTATATTCCTCAAGAAGTTCTCGACGGAGAAGAATTTGAGAAAAGTTTAGATATGTATATGTCGGAAGATCGTCAAACGACAAAAATGATGATCATTTTAGATGTTAACCCATATACAAAAGAAGCGATGTCTATCATTAAAGAAGTGGATGCTCAAGTGAAGGCTACCGCAAAAGGATTAAGTTTACATGATGCCACTATTGCGCTAGGTGGGAAATCTGCACAAAATGTGGACTTGGAAACTGTTTCGACAGGTGACTTTGCAAGGACGATTGCTATTATGCTAGTCGGTATTGCCCTCGTATTACTTGTTATTACGAGATCTTTCTGGCAAACGGTGGTCATTATTGGGTCACTCATTTTAGCTTACTTTACAGCATTAGGCATTTCGGAATTAATTAGTGAATATGTTCTCGGCCAAAGTATTTTTAGTTGGAATGTGCCGTTCTTTAGCTTCATCATGATTATTACTCTTGGTGTAGACTATAGCATTTTCCTTATGATGCGATATTTAGAAAACCAAGAGAAAGGTTACGAAGCAATTATTGATGCGGCAAAACAAATCGGAGGAGTTGTTTTATCTGCAGCGATTATTTTAGGTGGTACCTTTGCGGCTTTATTGCCATCAGGTATTGTCACGTTAATGCAAGTGGCGACAATCGTTGTGGTAGGATTAGTGTTATTAAGCCTAATCATGCTCCCTGCATTATTTCCAGCTATTATGGGATTCACCAATAAAATGAAACTCTTGTTGGAACGAAAGAAAGCTTAAAATAAAGAGGTAATATCAAAGAGGTTGGGACATATAGCTAATTTAATTAAGAATCAGTGAAGAAGCATAGTAAAAAAATGATATGCAATCGAAAATTGATTGGAGTGACGGGGCGACTCCAACGGGAACAGCCCG
>JAAYHP010000138.1 GCA_012735355.1 Lysinibacillus sp.
CATTTGAACTAGATGAAACTATATTAATATAATAAATTGTGAAATATATTTTAACGAATTGTGAATGAAAAATGGCGGTGATAAAATTAGTTTATATGCCCGTTATTCCTAATTTCACGCTATTTTCCCATAGTGTTATGAAAGGGTTTACAATGTGTCTTTTTTGTGAATTTATATTCTTACTTGTTGCAAAAATTATTATTTCATGATAAATTAAAAACGTGAAATAAATCACATAACAAACATACACCCCTTTGTTTGAACGTGAACATTTCTCCCATCCCCTTTGTGTAAGGAGGCATTTGTCGATACAAATGCCTCCTTTACTTTTTATGTTCTTTTCTAATTTATTGAATTGAAAGAAAAGTTTACATCCATTGAGGGAAAGATCCTTAAAAAAGTTTCGTTAAAAAGGATCATCGTATCGAAAATAATAAAATCTTGCCACTTAAATCCAACGACGGTCCAAAAAATAAAAAATGTAGGCAAAGCTATTCACTTTTGCCTACACTCCAATGATTCTATCTATGATTATATGAACTTTAAATATAAATGCTAGAATTAAGTTTATTTATTTTAATCTCCATAAAGTAATATCATCATTTGAAACCCGTTCAATTTTTTGTTGCAGCATTCGCTTTTTTAATTCCCTTTCAGCATCGGATATTGAAATGGAATAAATACTAGCGACCTCATGTGTCGTTAAGTATTGGAAACGATGGAACAACTCCTCGAAGGATGGTAAAGGTTTACGAATGATTTCCTCATCCATCATTTCTTGTAAAATTTGAACGTATATTTCATAAGAATACATCCCACTAACTTTTAACCCTTCGTCTTCAATACATTCATTGAAGAAGACAATGCTCGGTATTTCATCTACTTCCATTTCACGAATGATATATAAATCGCACTGGAAAGCTCGTGCTGCCTCTTTTGAACCAAAATCTTTGATGAATTCATCTTTATCTAAATTTGCTTCCTCCGCGATTTCCAATAAAGCAGAGTAGGAATGAACATTTTTTGTTTCCAGTAAGGCATGTTCTTGGAGCTTTTGCAAATAACGTGCTGCTGCTTTTTTCCCTTGTAATTCAGCTGCTTTAATTGCAAGTGAGGGCAGGGCAGGATGAGTAATATCCACCTCAGCACCTGTTAAGCACCCTTTAATGCGCCTTGTTACGCAGTTTAAAGTGGTTAATTCTGTACTTAAAACGTATCTCCATGTGAAATAATGGTCATATTCCAATTGGAGCTATTTAATCATCGACTGCAATTTAAAGGCATTTGGACAAAGTGGATCGATAAAAATGTAAAGTTCAATTGGCGTCGTAGCCTTAGTGGGTGCGACAGGTTCTGATAACAGTTGGATATTATTCAATCTAATCCCCCCTCATCCTCACTTGGAGTATTTATCATATGGTGCGCAGTCAACACGAGACGTTGGAAGTATTGTTCTCGGAACTTCCCTTCAAGTCCTACTTCATCCATTGCTTCTCTCATGCATTCGAGCCAAGCTTGGGCATGGTCTGGTGTGATTTTGAAAGGCATGTGTCTTGCTCTCATCATGGGATGACCATGTTCTTGTGTATATAAATTTGGCCCACCTAAATATTGGGTCTGAAATTGTATTTGTTTGCGAGCAGTTTCCGTTAAATCTTCAGGAAACAAAGGTCGGAGCAATGGGTGTACATCAACACGTCTATAAAATGCATGAATTAGCTCTTCCAACTTTTCAGCACCAATTTCCTCGTAAGGAATCGTATATTTTCGATTCATAGGTGTAACTCCTTTTTATACACATTTTCTCTTACTGTGTATATGAAATTGTGAACATATTGTGATATCTTCATTGTATTAATTATTCTATCAACGTCTTGCCGTTTTCTCTAACAAATCGCTTTATATAAGTGTTGAATTGATAAGATGTTTATTGAAAAAGTCCTAAAATTTAGGCATTCAACTTAACCTCTATAGTAATTTAGCACTTTACTAACGTAATTTTTAGTTTCCTTAAATGGCGGAATGCCCCTGTATTTTTTCACATTTCCAGGTCCTGCATTATATGCAGCTAAGGCAAGTTCTAAATCATTATTAAATTGATTTAACATTTCTCGCAAATATTTCGTTCCACCCATAATGTTTTGTTCCGGGTCTTTTGAGTCAGTTACTCCTAAATATTTTGCAGTTCCAGGCATTAATTGCATCAATCCAGTGGCTCCAGCAGAACTCACCGCTTCTGGATTGAAATTAGATTCCTGTTTAAAAATTGCTGCAATGAGCTTTTCAGGGATACCGTATTTTTTGGATGCTCGAGAAATGATATCGCTATACTTATCTGCATCAACTGTTAAGCTTCCAAATCCTCGCGATACTTCAGAAAGGGAATCATTGCCCAAGGATTGATAATTCGGAATGTATGTATTTACATTTGTTAGGAAAAAATTAGATAAGTAATTTTTTGCATCGTAATCTAATTCATTCTCCGATGAAAATTGCTCAATTGCTTCCTTGATCGATTGTTCTACATCGCTATGATTGGATGCGTTACTTATAATTTCTTCAAGCATTTCTGTAAAAATTGAGCTGTCATTGGACAATGAATTCACACTGAAGCTGCTATTCATCGTCCGCAATGCGTCAATTTCAAGCAAGGTTTTCATTAGTTTCGTCTCCATTTATTTTCCTCCATCCATTAAAGCTTTCATAAAGCGGGCAATTTTATTATCTGCTGGTAGAAAATCAATGTTACGTTGTTGCAAAAATTGAAGAAATTCTTTATTTCCAACCTCAACATCATTTGTTTCATATTCTACCTCATAATCTTCTTGATGCAAATAGAAGGAGCGGTCTAATACAAGGGTTCCACCAGCATAAGGAATTTCTATTCGATCCGTTGTAATGCTACCGAAAGCACGTAAATCTTTAATCGGGACGTTTAATTGGAGCAATCTTTCTTTTACGGAAGGGGCCTCGAAATCATTCCCCGCAAGAATTGCATCCCGCTGTTCTTCCG
>JAAYHP010000139.1 GCA_012735355.1 Lysinibacillus sp.
AATTTATATTTCGGCAAAGTAAAAATTTTCCCTGCTATTTTAAAATAGCCTTTTGTTATAATTTACAAGGAAGAATTTTACCGTAGAAGAAGGTTAAATTATCAAAAATATTAAGGAGGTACAAAAAATGAGTTTCGAGTTAAAAAACGTATATATCGAACGTTGCGATAAAGAAACTGAAGAAATTTTGGCTCAGGAATCCAAAGACTTTTTAAATACACCGATTCATTATTTCAAAAAACAACTAAATGAATTTCTCTATATTGAATCTCCGGTTTTTGAAGAAATTAAAGTCGATGCTATTGCTATTGAGGTAGATGACGTATTTCGTACGTATATGGCCCTTTTCGGTTTCAAAGTGCAAAAAAAGCACACAGGAACGATTAAAAAATATTTGGATGAATCGTTACATACCGATTCGATTAAAAACTATAGCGCCCTTTTTGCAGGGGATGAGGGCTTGTGGGAAATCAATGTACCTTTAGATTATATTGAAGGTTTTCATGAAGAAATGACGATTCAAGAGGCCCTTTCATTCACATGCCATTTTATTAAAGGGCTTCTATCTGCCATCGAAGAAAATGAATAAAAACACCACAATAAAAGAGGCCCGCGACAAAACGAGCCTCTTTTTATTCGGATTAAAGTTGTTAAAAGAAAATGAAATGTAAATGTAACGGACATTATTCAGGAATTGGAATTTTACTTAAATGAGAAACCATATCTTTTGGTGTATTAGCAACATATTTTGGCTTTTCTTTTTTAATCAATTCGAATCCATCTAGCCCCCAGCTAGCCCACATAAAAGGAACACCTAATTTATTGCATGCTTGGATATCCCTTAGTTCATCCCCTACATATAAAATTTCGTTTGGCATTAGTTGATAGCGCTTCATAAATTTTTTGATCACTACATCTTTACCAAACATCTTTTTTGCTGAAAGGATATCCGTTACTTCATGAATGTCTTCACGATTTAATACTAACTCAATATTTTCTCTTTTATTGGATGAAAGAATGAAGATTGAATACCCTTTCGATGAAAGTGTTTCGAGCATTTCCTTCACACCATCAAAAAGTGGCACTTCATTTGCATGCTCTTGAAAATAGCGATAAATTTTTGGCAAAATGATCGACAGTTTGTGCATTGGAAAATGAAATTTCTTCGCTTTACTGTAGTTATCAAGATGTCGAATCTCTTCTAAATCTTCCATCGTTATAGGAAGGTATTTATATTTGTCCGCAAAGGAATTCCATGCGTCAATGTAAACTTTAGCGGAGTTGGCAAGGGTTCCATCAAAATCAAATAAGATATATTTCAAGTCTCTTTCCCCTTTACTATGTATTGAGTTTATTTTAGTTGGAATATAAAATAAAAACAATTTTTCATGTACAGCTCCCCACTCAAAAAAATCCTTCCCAAAATAATTAGGAAGGATTCAAATACTCACATTAAAACCCGCTAGTCCATCCACCATCTACTACTACAACCGTCCCATTTACAAAGCTTGCCTCATCAGAAGCTAGGAACAATGCTACTTGTGCGATTTCTTCCGGCTTTCCTGAGCGAGGAGACAACTTATGCGTCAAACTAGAGCGGCCCATTCCAAATTCGCTTATGTTTGTCATGCTTGCTCCGATATTCGTTTCAACAGCACCTGGGGCAATACCATTCACACGAATACCTTTTTCCGCATACATAAAAGCGGTATTCTTCGTAATACCAACAACGGCATGTTTCGATGCACCATAAGCAACCCCTGCATGACCTCCATTTAATCCACCAGTAGAAATCGTATTGATGACAACTCCTTCTTTATTGTTCTCCAGCCAATAGTTGATTGCTTTTCGCATCGCTCGCATAACGCCTTTCGTATTTACATCAAATATCCGATCCCATTTTTCATCTGTAATTTCACCAACCGGTTCAAAACCATCCATAATTCCTGCGTTATTCACAAGGATATCGAGTGTTCCATATTCATTGATTGCTGTATCAATCATGCTTTCAATATCTTCTAACAACGAAACATCGGCTTTCACCGCTTTGCAAGTTCCCCCTCGAGCAGCAATTTCCTTTGCCACCTCTTCCGCACCTTCTAAATTATAGTCGGCTAAAATCACTTTCGCTCCTTCCTTCGCGTATAATTCCGCTATCGCTTTCCCCATTCCAGATGCCGCACCAGTTACAACCGCCACTTTGTTTTGCAATTTCATTTTACCAACTCCATTCATTTTTATTATCAACAATTTCGTACTCCACACCTTAATTCTATTTTTTTACATTCTTATATTCAAGTAATAACCTATAAAAATATGTAAATATTCCGAAAATTGTTTATATGTAATATATTTTTTTCTCTAATAACTATACGTTTGCACAGTCCTCTTTTCTTTTAATACATAAATTAATAGTAGCAAGGAGGTGAGTTTTATGGGCTACAAATATGGTGGCGGATACTATGGTGGAAGCTATGGTTGCAGATTCGACTTTTCACTACTAGTAGTGCTTTTCATTTTATTAATCATCGTTGGAACACACTTCCATTCTAAAGGATACTAATCCACAAACACCTAAAGATCCTTAGCGACACTATTTATAATCCCAGGTACCTAAAGTGGTGCCTGGTCTTTTTTAAAACTTACATTGAATGATAACTATACAATTTGTAAATAATGAAAGTAACTTCACTAAGAATGGAGGCAAACTTTCATGAATATTCAAAGAGCTAAAGAAATCGTAGACTCAGGTGAGTTAGCGAATATTTCCTTTAACGGACAACGGATTTATATTCAACATGTTGATGAAAAAAATAAAACTGCCCGCATCTATCCTTTAGATGATCCGGAAGATGAAAAAGATGTTCCCATTGATCAGCTAATAGAAAACTAAATCTTTCATCATAAAAAAGTGCGTAAATGAAGGAATTTCAATTACGTACTTTTTATTTTCTTATTTTACATTTAGTTTACAGCGTTACCTACACTTCCATCTTCCCGCTAAGACAATTCCATAGATAATATGTTATATTAAGAAGAATGACGATAATAGGCAGTCTTATGGCTGTCTATTTTTTATGGCATCGACATTACTATCATTGTTATAAAGGAAGAGACAATTGAAACAACAACCAACTTACATTTACACCTTTGTCCACCATCTAGATGAATATGAGCTTTGTCGTATGGAAATGCGGGCATTCTTTGGCTTCGACACAGAGGAAAACTTCATCATTAGCCATCGAAAAATCGATCCAAGCAGAAGCCCGTTCATCCAAGATCAATTAGAAGTGATCCACGAAGGAAACAGCATAGAGGAACTTGAACAATCGATTCAACATATGACAATGACTCAATCTTATAAAGTAGAATGCTTAAATAAAATGGATATTGGAAAGACAGCTAAAATCCATCATCCAGAACGGAGGGACATTGAAAAACGAATAGGACTTTGTATTGAAGGGGAAGTAAATTTAGATAATCCTGATATCGTCCTTGGTCTTCTCAATTTGAACGGACGTTGGTATTTAGGGAACTATACGAAAGCAGAATCCATTTGGCGAAAACATTTACATAAGCCAAATAGCTATTCTACCGCGCTAAGCACTCGGGTTGCCCGGTCCATAGTGAACATTGCCATCCCCAAACCAGAAGGGATACGAGCAATCGATCCTTGTTGTGGCATTGGGACTGTCGTCATTGAGGCACTATCAATGGGGATTAATATTATCGGTAGGGATATTAGCCCTCTTGTCTGCGTTGGCGCAAGGGAAAATATTCAATATTTTGAGTATGAGACTACTGTCACAAAGGGACCTATTTCAGATGTGTCGGAGCATTATGATGTCGCTTTTGTAGATTTACCATATAATATTTACTCTCATATTTCACCGGAAGAAGAATTGGATTTAATTAAGCAAGCTCGTCGCATTGCCGACCGGGTTTTATTTGTAACGGTAGATCCAATTGATGAAGCAGTACGAAATGCTGGTTTTACAATAATAGACCGAGCCATCGCAAAAAAGGCGAATTTTACACGCCAAATTTTACTATGTGAATAAAGGAACGCTCCTTTCATGAATAAAACATTTCAATAACGATAAAAATGATTTTATATTCTTTGAAAGGAGTTGTTGCGATTGACCAAAAAAGATACAGATTCGAATTTGAAAGAACAACCTAACTCAAAGATCGATTTCAACCTCCTTCGGCATTCAGCACATAGCATTCGAAAAAAATATGAAGAAATTGCTGAAGAACATAACCCATTAAAAAATTATCGTTTAAAAAAGAATATTAAAAACTAAAAAAACATTAACCCTATGTAAAGCAAAAATTCGCCTCACATTTTGAGAGGCGAATTTTTGTGTTTAAAACTCATTATAAAATTGTTCTTTTATCTCCTCTGGCGATAGCCCAGGATGTTTTTCCTGTAACACGGGAATTAATTTTTCCCATAATGTATCCATAATATAAAAATCTCGATCAAATACATAATCTAATTCTTCACGTGAAATTCCAAGTGCACTTGCAAAGCGATTTTTTTCTTCCATTTCTATTGGCGCAATGTGTTGATCAATATATGCTGTAACTTCCTCTTGAGAAACAGTTACGTCATATTTCTTTTCCGCAATAGAAATTGCTTGTAAATATCGTGCTACTTGCTCTTCTGCACTTTGCTTCACATTGTTATGAATAAGAACATTAGCCATTTCATTCTCAACATTCATACGAAAGGCCGTTTTTTCTACACTGAAAAATTCCGCCAGTTCCATTGACTGAATATCTTTATCTAGCAACACATCAATTTGGTAGTTCATTTTTTGTAAAACGTTAGGAATTGCTTCTTCTAATTTTGAATAATCCATCTCAATGATACTCGGCTCTTGTGTCTCCAATTGCTGTTTCACTTCGTTTGTTTCCACAGTTTCATGATTGCATGCAACAAGGGTGAGAATGGCAAAAGGAATGAACCACTTTTTCATAAATCCCCCTACTTTCTAACAATCATCCTCCGAAGAATAAGTCTAAAATGTTGGAAGCGGTGGAAGATTGTTTATTATAAAACTCCGAATAGCCACAATTTTTACAATAAACAACTATA
>JAAYHP010000140.1 GCA_012735355.1 Lysinibacillus sp.
AAGCTTTTCGAATTTGCCCTTTCGGCATCCAATTCCTCCTTAATCTCCTCTGTCAAATGGTATCGTTTCTTCTTCAATGACAATAGAATCTTTTTCGATTCGGTATGCAGCTGTTGAACCTTCTTCAATCACTAATTGAATTCGATAAGGTGTATCTTCTGTAATCGTAAATTCATCGTAAGCTTTCGCCATCGTATTCGATTTATCTTGAATAAAAATTCTTACTTGTTGTTCTTCACCCATTAGCGCATAATCATACGGAATAACAGTATTTACGTATACTAATTTTTCCACTTTCTGTTCAGGGCCTTTAGAAACAACAACATTGATCTTTTCTCCAACTTCCAACTTCGTATTAGCGAGAGGCTCTTGGGAAACGACGCTCCCTGCAGGAATGTCATCAGAATGAACTTCCCCGACCACATTAATTTTAAATCCGGTATTTTTTTCGTATTCTTTCATTGCCGATTGATTGTAGCCCGTTAAATCTGCTACAGTCCCCATTTGTTTTCCTTTACTTACCGTAAGAGTGATGACTGTATCTTTTGCAACTACTTCTTCACCCGGCTTTGGATCTTGACTGATAATCGTGCCTTCAGGTTGATCTGAGTATTCCTCGACAGTTTTAACATCTTCAAAAAAATCATCGATGACAGAAAGCACTTGATTTAATTGTTTGCCGATGTAATCTGCAACTTCCACTTTATCATCGCCAATCGACACAATTAAATCGATTTCTGTTCCTTTTACCCTCGATAAACCGGCTTTCGGATCCGTTTCAATAACGTACCCTTCCTCAATTTCTTCATGATTCTTTTCTCGAATTTTGCCAATGACAAAGCCTTTTTCTTCTAAAATTTCCTTTGCCTCTTCCAATTCTACATTCGATACGTCTGGAATTTCAATTTTATCCGGTTTCAATATATTGATTAACACAATTAAGGAAATAATCAGTAGGGCGGAAACGATTCCAACAATCGTCCATAGTTTCTTTCGATTATTCTCTGTATTTTTCGGTTTATTTTCTTTTACAACTTGATTTACCTCAGGTTTTGAAGGAGGTACAACTTTCGTATTAGCCAACTCATCAATCGGTAATCGTTCTTTAATAATTGGAATAGCTTTCGTTTCATCATTATCTGTAGGTGGTACAAATTTTGGTTCGTTGCGGCGAGCCATTGACAAGCACGTTTCTAAATCTGCTTCCATCTCTTCAACAGAAGCATATCTGTGGGCTGGATTTTTGGCGGTTGCCTTTAAAATCACATTTTCTAAACTTTGAGGAATCGATGCATCAAATTCCCGTACGGAAGGTGTTTCTGCTTGCAAATGCTTCAATGCAATAGATACTGCAGATTCTCCTGAAAACGGTAATTCTCCTGTTAGAAGCTCATATAATACAATCCCTAAGGAGTAAATATCAGATTTTTTCGTAGCAATACCACCGCGAGCTTGTTCAGGAGATAAGTAATGGACTGTACCAATGACAGAATTCGTTTTCGTATAACTAGTGGCAGCGAGGGAAGTAGCAATTCCAAAATCCGTCACTTTCACATTGCCCTCTTCGTCCATTAATATATTTTGAGGCTTAATATCGCGATGAATTATTTGATTTTCATGGGCGTGATGAATTGCGCTCGTTAATTGTTTCATAATTTGAACGCTACGAGCTGGTGAAAGGGGAGCATATTCTTTTATGTATTGTTTCAACGTTTTACCTTTCACGTATTCAATGACGATGTAGTGCATATCACCATCTTCACCAACATCATAGATAGTGACAATATTCGGATGCATTAAGCTTGTCGCAGATAAAGCTTCCCGTTGAAAACGACGCATATTTTCTTCTTCGTTCGTTGCATCGTAACGCAAAACTTTAATCGCAACATCACGATTTAAAATAATATCGTGGGCTAAATAAACGTTGCTCATCCCACCACCACCGATGAGTTCAAGGACTTTATAGCGATCATTAATTCGTTTTCCTATTAGCATTTGCTACACCTCCTCTTCTGTCATCATTAACAATATAAGGGAAATATTATCTTCTCCACCACTATCGTTTGCTAATTGTACTAATTTTTTTCCCTTCTCATGAATCGACATCGGGTACGTAATGATGGCAGCCATCTCATCCGTTGAAATTTTATTGCTTAAACCGTCAGAACAGATGAGCAAGTAAGAATATTGTTGTAATGTTAGCTCATAAAAATCCGGCTCAATGGTAGGTTCTGTTCCTAAAGCTTTCACGATGAAATTTTTTTGCGGGTGATTTTGCGCCTCTTCTTCACTAATTTCTCCACTATCAATCAATATGTTGACGTAGGAGTGATCCCTAGTAATTAAGTCTACGCTTTTTGATGTAAAGTAATATACCCGACTATCCCCAATATGTGCAATAAGGCACTGATTATTATCAATTAAAACGGCTATTAATGTCGTTCCCATGCCTTGGCAATTTTCATGTTTTAATGAATGATCATAAATTTTTTTATTGATTGTTGAAATCGTTTCTTCCATCCACTGTCTTTTATCTAGCGAATCCTCTTTGAAGTCTGTATTTAAAAAATAATTCGTCATTTCTTCAATGGCCATCTCACTTGCCACATCTCCGGCATTATGGCCACCCATTCCATCAGCTAACAAAGCAAGTTTTAAATTGTCCGGGCGCTCTAAAAAAGCCGCCCGGTCTTCATTAATAATTCTTTTTCTCCCGACATCACTTTCGACAGTAAACCTCACTTTTGTCACCTCGTCTCGTGAACTCTCTCTTTCGCTCGCAATTGCCCACATGCAGCATCAATATCTGAGCCTTGTTCTCTACGAATGGTTACATTAATTCCGTGCTTTTTAAGGGTTTTTTCAAAAGCAAATATTTGGTTTTTCGGTGTACGAACATAGTCCCGTTCTGGCACATAGTTTACCGGGATTAAATTGACATGGCATTTAATTCCTTTAATAAGTTTTGCCAGTTCTTCCGCATGCTCAACTGAGTCATTCACTCCACCAAATAAACCGTATTCAAAACTTACACGGCGTCCTGTTTTATTCGTATAGTAACGAATGGCTTCTAATAATTTATCTAACTTATAAGCTCTTGCAATCGGCATTAGTTTTTGACGCAATTCTTGGTTTGGCGCATGAAGGGATAATGCGAAATTAATTTGCAATTGTTCATCGGCAAATTGATAAATCTTCGGAATAATGCCAGATGTTGAAACGGTTATATGACGGGCACCAATATTGAGTCCCTTTTCATGATTAATGACCTTTAAGAAGTTCATCATCGCATCGTAATTGTCAAATGGTTCTCCAATTCCCATAATAACGATATGGGATACCCGTTCATCAACTTCATCTAAGGCTTGTTGTACTTTCACGACTTGCTCCACAATTTCACCAGCAAGCAAATGTCGTTTTAACCCACCTAAAGTGGATGCACAGAAAGTACATCCGATGCGACAACCAACTTGTGTTGTTACACAAACGGAATTTCCATAATCATGACGCATTAATACCGTTTCAATGGAATACCCATCTTGCAATTGAAATAAAAATTTAATCGTACCATCTTTTGATTCTTGTTTAATGATGGTTGAAAGGGTTGTTAATGCAAAGTTTTCTTTTAATTGATCACGTAATGGTTTCGATAAATTCGTCATTTCATCGAAGGTTTTTACTCGCTTTTCGTAAAGCCATTCATAAATTTGGTTGGCCCGAAAAGGCTTTTCTCCATGTTCTTTTAACCATTGTTTCAGTTCATCCAATTGCAATGAATAGATGGATTCCTTTAAATTCGGTTTTTCTTTCTTCTCACGTTTCTTCGGCTGCTCTATATGTTCTACTAAATCATTAATACGTTCATCAAATATTTTTTTATGTTCCATTCCTAATTAGGATTCTCCTTTTATTGTTGTTTTTCCAATACAGCAACAAAGAAACCGTCACTTCCAAAGTCTTGAGGAAAGACTTGTAACATGCCTTCTTGTTGCTTTTCTAAAAGTTGTTTCGGCAAATGTTCAATAGGAACGAGTTTCATTTCTGGATGTGACGAAAGTAAAGCTTGAACTGTTCCTTCATTTTCTTTTGGCATAACAGTACAAGTACTATATACTAATTTTCCACCAGGCTTTAACAATTTTACCGCGTTACTTAAAAGTTCCAATTGAATTTCATGTAAACGGTCAAAATCATCGGATCGTTTCGTATATTTAATATCCGGTTTACGTCGCATGACTCCTAACCCAGAACAAGGCGCATCGACTAATATAGCATCAAAGGAATTTCCCTCAAGGAGCTCTGCTGATTTTCTACCATCTATCGGAGCCGTTTCTATAATTTCAATTCCTAGCCGACTTGCATTTTCATAAATTAAATCTAATTTATGGGGATGAATATCCGTTGCAAGGATAGACCCTTCATTTTTCATTAACTCAGCCATATGAGTTGTTTTTCCACCAGGTGCAGAACATAAATCCAACACCCTATCTCCTGGCTGTGGATTTAAAGCAATGGCAGGCATCATGGAACTTTCATCTTGTATCGTGATGAGCCCTTCTGCAAAAGCTTTCGTTCTAGCCACTTGCCCGTTTTCAATATATAAGCAAACTGGAATCACTTCGCTCTGTTTCGCTTGAATATTCTCTTCCGCTAACTTTTCAATAACTTCTTTCACCGTTGCCTTTAGTGTATTCACTCGCACCGTTTGCTTTGGTGGGATATTGTTTTCCTTTAACATCGCCGTTGTTTTCTCTAAACCGTAACATTCAATAAACAGTTCCACTAGCCACTTTGGATGGCTCGTGCCAATAGCTAATTGTTCTAACGGATCTTTTATTTTTTCTAAAGAAGGGACTCCAATACGTAAAATGGAACGTAAAATGCCGTTTACCATGGAAGCAATCCCTTTATGTCCTCTACGTTTTGCGATTTCTACAGCTTCATTAACAACAGCGTGATCAGGTACTTTCGACAAATAGACCATCTGATATAAAGATAGTCTTAACAACCATTTCACCCAAAGCTCAATTTTTCCTCGAATAAAGGGCTCTAAAAAATAGTCTAAAGTATACTTATATTGCAACGTTCCGTAAGTTAATTCTGTAAGTAACGCACGATCTTTTGCTTCTATATGGTATTTATTAATTGTTTGATTTAATAATAGGTTGGAATAGGCTTGATTTTGATCAACGGCTAGTAAAATGCTTAAAGCGGCATCCCGAACATTTCCATCCCATATTTGAGCTTTCTTCTTTTTCCTACTCATTCAAATAAATCTCCAATCTGCAATTTTGATCCAACGCCACGTAAATACTCTTCCGCCGACATGCGTTTTTTCCCTGCAGGTTGTATTTCTAGTATTTGAACTGTTCCTTTTCCAGTGGCAACTTCAAAAGATTTCTTTTCAATTTTTACTATTTCCCCAGGGCGTCCATCGAAATTAGGCTCTCCTACTTTCGCCCACCAAATTTTCACATTTTCCCCTTGGAAAGTTGTATAGGCGATAGGCCACGGATGTAAACCGCGCACTTGATTATATATATCTTTCGCGGATTTAGACCAATCGATGCGTTCTTGATCCCTTGAAATATTATGGGCAAAAGTTGCTTTACTTTCATCTTGTGGAATGCGGTCGTTCGTTCCAGCGATAATGGAAGGCAACGTTTCTTTTAATAAATCGCGACCAAGGAAACTAAGCTTTTCAAACATGATTCCAGTATGATCTGACTCTTCAATCGGTATCTCTCTTTGTGAAATAATATCACCGGCATCTAATTTTTCCGCCATATACATAATCGTTACGCCTGTTTTCTCTTCTCCATCGATAATCGCTTGGTGAATTGGCGCTCCTCCGCGATATTTTGGAAGAAGTGATGCATGAACATTTATACACCCTAATTTCGGTGCATCAAGTAGCTCTTTCGGCAAGATTTGTCCGAAAGCAGCCGTCACTACTAAATCTGGATTCAATGCAAGAATTTCTTGCAACTCTTCAGAGCCTTTTAGTTTCTCAGGTTGAAGTACTTTTAATCCTAATTTCAAAGCTTCTTCTTTGACAGGAGGAGGAGTTAAAATCCGTTTTCTACCGACTGGGCGATCTGGTTGTGTAACGACTGCAGCAATGGAATATCCTTCATCATAAAGCATACGTAAAATAGGCACTGAAAAATCAGGTGTTCCCATGAATACGATTTTCGTCATTATTACTCTTCCTCCCCATACAATTCTTCTAATTCTTCTTCCGTGTATACTCGCGTTATTTTCGAATTAAAGAGTATCCCATCGAGATGGTCAATTTCATGTAATATAACCCGAGCATCAAAGTCTGTTGCTTCTAGCTGATAAACTTGACCATTGCGATCATGGGCTTCAATCTTCACGTAAGTTGGTCGTTCTACTTCACCAAACAACCCAGGAAAACTTAAACAACCTTCAATATCTACTGAAGAGCCTTCTGTTTCTAAAACCGTTGGATTAATCATTTCCAAAATTGAACCTTCTTCGCCAAGCTCTGCGATTGCTATACGAAGGGGAACGTTCACTTGGGGAGCAGCAATACCAACTCCATCATATTCAATCATCGTTTCGTACATATCATCTAATAAGGTAATAATTTCTTCGTTGATTTCAGTTACTTCTTTTGTTTTTTCTGAAAGCACTTTATTAGGATGCTTTACAATCTCTCTAATCATAGTTATCCTCTTTCTATTAAATCGTTGCTGGATCTAAATCGATGGTTAAAATAATTCCTTTTTTAATCCAGTCAGAGCGGTAAATTTTAATTAATTGTAAAAAAGTTGGAATTAAGTTCGGTTCTATTTTGTATTTTATCAAACATTGATAGCGATATCTATTTTGTAATCGAACGATGCTCGCCGTTGTCGGACCAATAATTGAAACGTTAAAGGAAAGGTTCATTCTAAGAAAATCGGCACATTTTTTTGCGTATTCTGCCGCTATCATCACATCATCATGGGAAACTTGGATAAGGGCAATATAATAATACGGGGGATATCCGGCATGGTGCCTCATCAACATTTCCCTCTCATAAAAAGGTTCATAATGTTGTTCTTTCGCAAGTTCTATTGCATAATGTTCCGGTGTATACGTTTGAATAATCACTTCACCAAGCCGTTCTGCTCTACCGGCTCGACCGCTCACTTGAGTTAGCAGTTGAAATGTTCTTTCAGCTGCGCGAAAATCCGGCAAATGAAGAGATGTATCAGCACTTAATACGCCTACTAATGTAATATTCGGAAAATCCAATCCCTTAGCAATCATTTGAGTCCCAAGTAAAATATCTGCTTTACCCGCACCAAAATCATCTAAAATCGCTTCGTGGGATCCCTTTCTCTTCGTCGTGTCTACATCCATTCTTAATACCCGAGCTTCTGGAAACAATTTCGTTAACTCTTCTTCCACCTTTTGCGTTCCTGTTCCGAAATAACGAATGTGATCGCTTCCACACTCAGGGCAAATGTTAGGAACCCCTTGTTCAAAACCGCAATAGTGGCATTTTAATTTTTCGTTATAGCGATGATATGTTAAAGAAATATCACAATTTTCACATTGCACGACCGTTCCACAATCCCTGCAAAGAACAAAAGATGAATATCCTCGACGATTCAAAAATAGAACCATTTGCTCTTTCTTCTCTAGTCGCACGCGTATTGCTTCCACTAGCTTTTCAGAAAACATGGAGCGATTGCCCTTTTTCAATTCCTCCCGCATGTCAACAACTTCTACAGTTGGCAGCGGTTGCTTTAATGCTCTTTCCTTTAACGTTAAAAGGGTATACACATTTTTTCTTGCTCGAGCGTAAGATTCTAAACTAGGAGTAGCGCTACCTAGAATAACGGGACAATGATGATACCCGCTTCTCCAAATGGCCACATCTCGCGCATGATATCTCGGCGAGTCTTCCTGTTTATAAGTAGCTTCATGTTCTTCATCGAGAATAATGAGACCGACATTTTCAAAAGGTGCAAAAATGGCTGATCGGGCACCGACAACCACTTTCACTTTTTGTTGATGAACTTTTCGCCACTCGTCGTATTTTTCCCCAACAGAAAGGCCGCTGTGCATGACAGCAACCAGTTCCCCAAATCGGGATCTAAAACGGTTCGTCATTTGAGGAGTAAGAGAAATTTCCGGAACGAGAACGATCGCTTCCTTCCCTTGTTTCAAACAGTGCTGAATCGCCTGTAAGTAAACTTCTGTTTTACCACTTCCTGTCACACCATGAAGTAAAAAAGTTTCAGGATTTTTCCCTTCCATCGCTTCACAAATTTTATGTAAGGCTACTTGTTGTTCATCGGTTAACGTTAAAAAATCTGTCTTTTCGATATCCTTCGTAAAGGGATTTCGATACACTTCTTCATAAACAAATTCCGCTGCACCGAGATCAATCACCGCTTTTAAAACTTGTGGAGAACAATTGACGACTTCAATAATTTCATCCGGGTCTAATATTACCCCTACACGCTCTTGCATCCATAAAAGAAGTTCCTTCTGTTTCTTTGCTCGATTAGAAATCCTTTCGTCAATGGCTTTCAGATGGTTTACATCCTCTGAGATTTTAATTTTTCGAATTTCTTTTACATTGCCCTTTTGCTTCACAACGTTTTCAATTGAAAGCAATTTTTCTTTTAATGCTTTTTTTAATGGAAGTAATAAATCATTTTTTTCAAATTCTTTAAAATTCACCTTTGACGTGTTTTTAAAAAAAGGTTGTAATCCCACATCTAATTGTTCAATATTTCCATTTAATATGACGAACTTTTCGTATTTTGCTCTTAGTGCGGATGGTAGCATCGCTTGCAATGCATCAATTTCATAACAGATCGTTTCAGTTTTCATCCATTTAGCTAATTGAAGCATTTCGTCTGTTAATACCGGTTCTATATCAAGAAGGGTTGAAATCGGTTTAATTTTATCTTTTGGCACATCGGTATCTTCTTTTATCCCGATCACAAATCCAAGGACGTTCCGAGCACCAAAAGGTACTTTTACTCGACATCCACATTCGATAAGTTCATGCATAGACTCGGGCACTAAATAATCAAAAGGGCGATCGACAGGATATGCGGATACGTCGACAATGACCTCAGCTATTTTCATTGTTTCCCTTCTCTATTAAAATGTTTAATCACTAATTCCGTTATTTTTTCCGGCTCTTCTAATCGCCCTTTTCCAACATACCCACAGGCTAAAAACCCTTCTGATGGTTCAATAAAGGAACAGCCATCATCAGCCAGTTGTTTAATATTACGCTTAACCGCTGGATGTTCATACATATGCACGTTCATAGCAGGAGCAATCCACACTGGACTTGTTGTTGCAAGCAACGTCGTCGATAACATATCGTCAGCAATTCCATTTGCCAGTTTCCCAATAATATTTGCTGTAGCTGGTGCAACGATAACTAAATCAGCCCAGTCTGCTAAATCGATATGAGCAATCACCTTGGAGTCTTTTTCATCGAACGTATCAAAATAAACATCATTTTTTGATAATGCTTGAAAAGAAAGGGGTGTAACAAACTTCATTGCCGATTCTGTCATAATCACTTTTACATTAAATCCAGCCTGCGTTAATTTACTTACTAATGCCACCGCTTTATATACGGCGATTCCTCCGGATACTCCAAGCAAAATATTTTTACTCATCAACATTTCACCTCTTCAAAGGATAAGCTCCCAAAGAAAAAATTTCTCCGGGAGCTAATCATACTCAATCTACATAGTTTTCAATTTTTTACCAATTACAATTCATCAGAGTACACTGCTGAATCATCTTGTACTTCCATCATTAATACACCAGCTGCAACCTCTTCTAACGCTTTTCCAACTGGTTTATGGGATTTATATGCTTCTAACTTATAGTTACCTACTTCTTGCATTTGGCGAGCGCGTTTTGCTGCTAAGCTAACTAATGAATATTTTGAATCAACTCTTTCTTTCAACACATCAATCGATGGATATAACATAATTTATTCTCCTTTCAACATAGATAAATATCTCTTTTCTACCCGTTCACGGCGGCAATGCTCAGCAACAATAATAGCATTTATTTTATCACAAGCATTTTGAATTTCATCATTTTCAACTACATAATCATACAAACTCATCATTTCTAGCTCTTCCTTTGCCGCTTGAATACGTTTTTGTATGATTTCTTCTGATTCTGTACCGCGACCTACTAATCGCCTTTCTAACTCCGATAAGCTTGGAGGTGCTAAAAAGATGAAAAGAGCTTCCGGAACTTTTTCTCTAATTTGTGCAGCACCTTGAACTTCTATTTCTAAGAAGACATCCCGGCCTGCATCTAACGTTTCATTCACATATTCGAGGGGCGTACCATAATAATTGCCTACAAATTCGGCATATTCAAGTAAGCCACCTTTCTCAATTAATTGTTCAAATTCTTCACGGGTTTTGAAAAAATAATCTACTCCATCCACTTCTCCTTCTCGAGGTTTGCGTGTTGTCATGGAAATGGAGTACTCATAATTTGTGTTCGGCTGTTTAAAAAGCTCTTTTCTGACTGTTCCTTTACCTACACCAGACGGGCCAGAAAGAACAATTAATAATCCGCGTTCTTTGTGCATTGTTCTCATCTTCTCCCTCTAATACTACTATTCATATTTATTCAATATTTTGCACTTGTTCTCTCATCTTTTCTAAAATGGTTTTTGCTTGAACAACAGCAGAGGAAATTTGAACCGATTGATTTTTCGATCCAACCGTATTTATTTCTCGAAGCATTTCTTGCAATAGAAAGTCTAATTTCCTACCAATAGAAAAAGGCTCTTCTAATGTTTCTTCTAATTGTACGAAATGACTTTCCAATCGATCAAGTTCTTCTGAAATATCAATTCGTTCAGCAAAAAGAGCCACTTCCGCAAGGAGTCTTTCTTCTATTTCGCCTTCTTTCGCAATTTCTTTTAATCGATCCGTTAATTTTTCCCTATATTTTTTTACGGCATCTTGCGAATGATCACGAATAAATACCACTTGTTTTTTTAGCTCATCATTATACTGAAGCAAGACTTGTTTTAATTCTTGTCCTTCACGCACTCTCATTTCAACTAATTTTTCCATCGCTTCTCGAACTGCACTTTCGACACTCGATGCAATTTCTTCTGGAGATAACTCTCTCTTTTCATAAATTAGAGCACCTTCTAAGGAGAGTACTTCTTGCATAGACCAACCTTCATCGATTGGAACTACTTGACGAAGTTCGGTTTTTGCATTTTTATAAGCTTCAATAAGGGACCAATTAATGCGAAAATTTTCTACTTCTTCGCCCATTGTCTTTAAGTTTACTAAACAATCTAATTTCCCACGCTTTACATATTGAGAAATAATTTTTTTTGCAAGCAACTCTGCTTCTAACCATTCTTTTGGAAATCTCGTATAAATTTCCAAAAAGCGATGATTTACTGCGCGAATTTCAACGGTCAGTTGATAATCTATCGTAGTTGTGACACCCCTGCCAAAACCAGTCATACTACGCACCAAGGTACGTCACACCTTTCTAAAAGCTATGTTCCAATTATAACACATGATTAGAAAATTATAACGTATTTACCCAATCTAGAAGATTTAATTCATTTTTTAATTTATTTGAAAAATTTCTTTAAGCCCATCGTAATAGGATGTTCTCGGTAATGGGCCGATTTCCCGTTCATATTTCTCTCCGCTTAACACAACCGGTTCATCTACCAAATAAAACATCTCGGCGAATTCCCGCATAAATGGATTAAACAACCCTAGCATTTGGACCATCCTTTTTGTTACAATGGTAATTTTTTTATCATAACTAGTGATTTCTCGAATGATTTCAATAATTTCATCTCCAGTAATTGCGCCATATGAAGGAATATTCCATTCCTGCCCATAAGCCTTTTCATGAAGTACTAAATTTACGAAGGTCTTTGCCCCATCCGGCAAATAAATATATTCCCTCGCCAACTTTGGATTTCCTAAAAATACTGCCTTTTTATTGTTCTTTACTGCGTCAGTCGTTGTATTTAACGTAGTATTTTTTGCATATGGTCCATAAAAATCTGGAAAATAAGCAATTATATATTCAATTCCAGACTCTTTAATCATGTTTTGTAATTGAAGTCGTATCTTTCCTTTTTTTGTATGTGGGTTTTTAGGCATATCTTCCGTCATCATTTTCCCGACACTTCGTCCATATGCATATATATTATCGACATAAGCAAACTTTACTTTTCTTTTCTTTACAGTTTGAATAACGTTTTCCATTAAAATTGGGAGTTTTCCCCACTCTTGATAAGGTATATTTACCGCGTGAACTATTAAATCTACATCTTCTGCTGCATTATGCAAATCCGTTAGATTGAATACATCCCCTTGCAACACTTCCACATGACTATTTTCTTTAAATAACTGCTCCAATCTCTCCTTATTTCGCGCAAATGCTTTCACCCAAAACCCCCTTTCACAACACTCTTGTACAATGGCAGACCCCATATTGCCTGATGCACCAAGTACTAAAACTTTTTTCATACAAACTCCTCCTTATCATTTAATTAACCAGTGGTCAATTAAAGATATAATTATTTATATTGACCACTGGTTAAATATTTACAAAAAAATTAAAACACTCCTTTAAGTAAAAATTGAACATGATGAATTGCTGCGTTTTCTACCTCTTCATAATTAACAACATGCCATAAATAATGGCTCACAAAACCATGTAATGAAATGAAAATAGACCAAATTTCCTTCATTTGTAATTGATAATTGGATAATGTAAATAAGGCATTTGCAAATTTTTCGTATACTTTTATCGGTTGTTCGTTAATAAAATTACGTACTTCATCATCCTTTGTCATAAACATTATTTCGTAATGACTTTGGTGAGTTAAGCCAAACTTAATATATCCAAGCATGCATTGTTCAATTTTTTCTTGATTATTAATATTTTTCTCTAAAATTTCATCTAGCACTTGATCTAAAAGAAGAAAATGTTCCTTTACTAACGCAAAGAATAATTCAGCTTTATTGTTAAAATGATAATAAAGTGCACCGTGGGAACAGCCAAGTTCTTTTGCAATTTGTCGCATTGAAACATGTTGATACCCATTTTTAACGAATAAATCTCGTGCAA
>JAAYHP010000141.1 GCA_012735355.1 Lysinibacillus sp.
ATTCCACGATGTGCCGATTATGTCTTATGCGGTAAAATATGCTTCTAGCTATTACGGTCCTTTCCGTGAAGCAGCAGAAGGGGCACCTCAATTTGGAGATCGAAAAACGTATCAAATGGACCCTTCCAATCGTTTAGAAGCTTTCCGTGAAGCCCAGTCGGATATTGAAGAGGGAGCGGATTTCTTAATTGTGAAACCAGCTCTTGCTTACATGGATATTATTCGCGATGTGAAAAACAATTTCCCTGTTCCAGTTGTTGCATACAACGTTTCTGGTGAATATGCCATGGTAAAAGCAGCAGCACAAAATGGTTGGATTGACGAAAAAGCGGTCGTATTGGAAACATTGCTCGGCATGAAACGGGCAGGAGCCGATTTAATTCTTACTTATCATGCAAAAGACGTAGCACGTTGGTTGGAGGAGAAGTAATATGCGTACGTATGAAAATTCAGTAAAAGCATTTAAAGAAGCGGTTGATTTAATGCCAGGCGGTGTGAATAGCCCTGTTCGTGCATTTAAATCGGTGAATGGAGATCCGGTGTTCATTGAATCAGGTAGCGGTGCAATTATTCGCGATATTGATGGCAACGAATACATTGACTATGTACTCAGCTGGGGGCCGTTAATTTTAGGACATTGCCATCCGGAGGTAGTGAAAGCAATTCAAGAACAAGCAGCTAAAGGTACTTCTTTCGGTGCACCGACATTGCTAGAAAATAAGCTTGCTCAAATCGTGATTGAAAGAGTTCCTTCCGTTGAAATGGTTCGTTTCGTTTCTTCCGGAACGGAGGCAACGATGGCGGCTCTTCGCTTGGCTCGCGGATACACTGGTCGCGATATCATTTTGAAATTCGAAGGTTCATACCATGGTCACGGAGATTCATTATTAATTAAAGCCGGTTCTGGTGTTGCAACACTAGGATTACCTGATAGCCCAGGGGTACCAAGTGATATTGCGAAAAATACAACAACGGTTGCATATAACGATTTAGAAGCGGTAAAAGCGACATTTGAAAAACTAGGTGATAACATTGCTGCGGTTATTGTTGAACCGGTAGCAGGGAATATGGGCGTCGTACCTCCACAACCTGGCTTTTTAGAAGGTTTACGTGAAATTACAAAACAATATGGTGCATTATTAATATTTGATGAAGTAATGACTGGCTTCCGGGTAGATTACAATTGTGCACAAGGATACTTCGGTGTTGACCCGGATTTAACGTGTCTAGGGAAAGTAGTTGGTGGTGGCCTTCCAGTAGGTGCTTTTGGTGGTAAAAAGGAAATTATGGAGAAAGTTGCTCCAAGTGGCCCGGTTTATCAAGCGGGGACATTATCAGGAAACCCACTAGCCATGACAGCTGGTATTGAAACGTTATCCCGCTTAACACCTGAAACATATGATTATTTCAAAAAATTAGGTGACCAATTAGAGGCAGGAATTCGTGAAGCGGCAACAAAATACAACATTCCACATACAGTAAACCGCGCAGGTAGTATGATTGGTTTATTCTTAACGAATGAAGAAGTCGTTAACTTTAAAACGGCGCAAACTTCTGATTTATCGTTGTTTGCTGAATTCCATCGCTTAATGTTGGAGGAAGGTATTTACTTACCACCGTCACAATTTGAAGGGTTGTTTATTTCAACAGCTCATACAGAAGAGCATATCGCAAAAACTGTGGATGCCTTCCATAACGTATTTGCCAAGTTAGCTCGCTAATTGAACTGGAGTGTCTTTTCCTTTCGAAGGAGGGGCACTCTTTTTATTTGAATAAATTTTTTTGTCAATTATCATACTTCACTATCCCGTGCATAGAGTAGTACGGGAGGGATACATATGCCAAATATTAATTGGGAAATGATGACGCAATTTATTTTTCCTGAAGCGCTAGGAATTGCTGAAGAAGTGGTTTCTGTTGAAGTGATACCCCGTTGGAAACAAGTTGAAACGGAAGAATCGATTCGATTAACTGGCATTTATCATATTAAGGCAACGGTAAAGTTTAACCCGAATGTAAAAAGAGCATATAGTGAAGGAACGTATATAGAGCATTTAGATTTAAAAGGGGATGAAGGGTATTTTGAATATGCGATGCCCCTTGAAGTCGATTTGCCTCGAGAAAAAGTGGCGAGCGGAGATACGCCGGAATTAGCTGTTCAAGATATATCCTTTTTCGTTTATGACGGATCCAGTTGTACTTTTAAATGGGAAGTAAAATGTAAGTTTGAAGAGCCGATAGAAGGTGCATTGTTCCAAATTGAGTCAGAAAAAGAGTTAGTAAAACAAGGTGTAGCAGTAGCCTCTCGAGGAGAAATCTCAGAAGAAACAGGGGAAATGTCATCTCCCTCTACGTTAGAACATAAATTAGTCAACGAAGTGTTGCAACAAGCTACGATTGAAAGCTCTACTCATGAAAAAAAGGTTACAGAACAAGGAGCAAAGGAAGAAAAAATAATAGAAGGATTACAACATCCTTCCTTTGAAAGTATTGCTGAGGAGCTTACATCTGAATCGATTGAAAGTATAAATTTCGTAGAAGAAGCGAAAAAAATTCGTAAGGAAACGGAAGAAGACAAAAAGGTTATGAATTCAATAGTTGAACAAAAAGAAAAATGGAATATGCCTTCCGATGCTGATGATTTTTACAATGAGCTTTCGGAATCTTATACATTATTAAAATTTAGATAATATCGGTCCATAATAACCAAGATATGAGAGCGAGTACCATTAATAATAAAATGTCGCCCGTTGTAGGAATAAATATTGTTCGTATCCCTTGAAACACGGTAATGGGGATACAAATATGTTTGGAAAAAAAGCGTATTTTCCGAAGCCAAGGTGGGAGTAACCAAGGATTATAACTTTTTCTTCTCTTATGAAACATCGACATGGAAAT
>JAAYHP010000142.1 GCA_012735355.1 Lysinibacillus sp.
ATCAACGGCAATCCGTAAGACAATGCCAGATTCTTCCATCCTTTAATCATTATAAAAGCAGGCCAGTAATCAATTTGGTTTGTAGCAATTTTACCAATGGTGCCTCCAATGGACGAAATAAACGTGACGGCTAAACTGGTAGCGATAGTGACGCGCGTTGGGATTTTTAAAATGATCAATAAAATTGGAACGAGTAAAAATCCACCGGCAGCTCCAACAATCCCTGCTCCGATTCCTACAATAAAGGCAAGGAATGCAGCTAACGGTTTATTAAAGGTAATTTCTGAAGTATCCTCTATTTCTTTTGTTGGTACGAACATTAATATTGCGGCGATGAGTGCTAATAAGCCGTAAACGAGGTTAATGCCTCCTTCTGTAATATAACTCGACCCAAAACTACCTAAAAAACTGCCTATAAGAATGGAGATTCCCATGTAAAGAATTAAAGATTTGTTTAGAAAACCATCTTTCCGATATTCCCATATACCAGCGAGTGAAGCGAAAAAAACTTGAATCGCACTAATGCCGGATACTTCATGGGCTGTGAAGGAGGAGAGTCCAAAGAGCGGTGGCAAGTAGAGAAGCATCGGATATTTGATGATGGACCCGCCAATCCCAACCATGCCAGAAATAAAGGAGCCCACAAATCCGATGAGAAATATTACGACGATAAACGTGAATGCCATAATTATTCACCTACTTTTAGACTTTCTTTCAATGTAAAGCATTCACGTTTGTGAAAACATAGGGGGATACCACTATTTCTTTACACGATATATTTGTTTGTAATGCCGTATTGAATCAGTTCAGCTTTTGTTTTTAATTCTAATTTTTGCATGATGTTTGCTTTATGATTTTCCACCGTTTTACAACTAATGAACAATTTATCGGCAATTTGTAAATTTGTATATCCTAAAATGGTTAATCGTACGATTTCTTGTTCCCGACTTGAAAGCACATCCTTTTTATTTTTCCCTTTTTTCTTAAACAATTTTTCCAATTGTTCTTTCGGAATTCCTACATCATAATATTTTCTTCCTGAATAAACGGCTTGTATCGCTTTGTAAACTTGATTTGCTTGACTATTTTTTAAAATATAGCCGTCCGCATTGCTTTCAATCGCTTTTTGAATGTAGGCGATTTCATTATGCATCGTCAGCATAACAATTTTTATTTTCGGAAATTCCTTTTTTATTTTTCTCGTTGCAGTAAAGCCATCAATGCCCTTTGGGATAGAAATATCCATCAATACAACATCTGCTTCTTGTTCATATAAAAAATGCAAACATTCTTCACCATCGTTAGCTTCTCCAATTACTTCTAAATCCTGATAATTTTCCAATAATAATGCGATGCCTTTACGAATTAATACATGGTCGTCCACTAAAAATACTTTAATCATGTATTGGGCCTCCATCTAGGAACAATGATGTCTATTAATGTTCCTTTATTTATTTCAGATTGAATTGTGCACTTGCCGTTTAGTAAATCGACTCGTTCTTCAATATGCTTTAATCCTAGTCCTTCATTTTTTATCAACTTGCGATCAAAACCGATACCATCATCTTCAATTTTCATATGGACATGGGTGTTATTTTTTAAAAGAAAAATTTTCACGCAACTTGCTTTTGCATACTTTACTACGTTGTGCAATGCTTCTTGGGCAATGCGATATAAATTAATTTCAATGGCAGGATCACATCTGTCCAAACCTTGAGTAGTTAAATCGATAATTAAGTCAGGTGCCATTTTTTGAGTTTTTTCTATCAAATTTTCTAACGCTGCTTTTAAACCTAATTGATCGAGACTTTGAGGGCGTAAGTTGTGGGAATAAGTATGAACGTCGCTCATTACTTTTTTTAGTTCCATGCGAACTTCTTGAATGTAATTTAATAATTTGTCGTTGTTTTTCACGTAATTTTCAATGGCTTCAAGGGCGACAGAAACGGAGTATAATGATTGGCCAACTCCGTCATGTAATTCTTGAGCAAGTCGTTTATGTTCTGATTCCTTCGCATCGATAAGAGCTTGAATCATTTTTTTATTTAATGCAGCTTCCCCGGCTTGTTGCATTACGCCATAATCTCTTAAAACTAATAAATATTCATTTTCACCAGTTTCTTCATTTTCGTATATAACAGCGGTGCTCATTTCTACATCAATATTTTTTCCATGGTACGTTGGCATTTGGGATAAAAAGGACGGGACTTCCTGATTGGCAATTAAATAGCAAGAAGGTTTTTCAACCCGACTGTTTCTCGTCATACAAAAGGAGCAATAGGGGACATATTCTCCCACGTTCCAACCAGTAAGCTTTTTCGCTGCAGGGTTCATCATGATGATTTCCCTTGATTCTTTCATGACGATAATACCGTCTTGAATATGTTCATAAATTTCTTTAAAATAGTCGATTTGATGTACTTTTGGCAATGAAAACCACCTCGTTTTCTTTGCTTATTCGAATCTATTATTCTTTTATGACAACGATAGACAAATTATAACAAAAATATATGAAATTTATAGGGAGGGGGAAGAAAGATGATAGAGACATGTGAGGTTGAAGAAGTAGCTGCCTCATGAAAGAGACAGCTACTTTTTTTAATTGCTAACTGGTTGTTGGACTTCTTTAACCCACGCTAAATAACCGCCTGCTAAATTGATGACATCTTCAAAACCATTCGCTTTTAAAATGCTCGTAGCAATAGCAGAGCGAGCGCCCGAACGGCATTGCATAATTAACTTTCCATCCGGAACTTCATCTAAACGTTTTCTTAAAGTTCCAAGCATAATATGTTTTGCTCCTTCAATATGACCTTCCTCATATTCAGTTAAATTTCGAACGTCGATGATTGTTACCCCGTCTTCTTCCAGTAATTTTTTAGCTTCCGTTGGAGAAATTTGCTCATAACTATCAAGCTGTTTTGCTTGGGATAACATTTCATTCACATCCGCATAGCCTGCTACATTATCGATGCCGATGGAACGCAATGCAATGAGTATTTCTTCCATGTCTGAAGGATTTGCAAGTAAATAAAGCGGTTGATCATAATCAACAAGCCATCCTGCCCAATTTGTAAAGGACTGATTTAATGGAATATTGATTGTGCCTTTAATATAGCCATTTGAATAATCTTTCGTGTTACGTGTATCAATGACTAAATGGCCGTCTTCGATAATCTTTTCAATTCTATCAATGGAATCAACAAACTCTAATTCTTGTAAGTTTTTAATTAACTCAATGCCAATTTTGTTCACTTTTTTCATTACTGCAAAGTAGTAAGGCGCCTCTGGTTGCCCTTGAAGCAATTCTTTTATGAATTCTTCTTCATCTTCAATTTTCATTGCCCAGTTAAATTGCTTTTCATAACCGACTGTAGAGGATGGAACGGCGCCTAACGCTCTTCCGCAAGCGCTTCCGGCTCCATGAGCTGGCCACACTTGTAAATAATCAGGAAGTTGTTTAAACCGCTGAATAGATTTAAACATTTCCCTCGCACCAGCTTCTGCTGTTCCCGTCATGCCTGCAGCCTTTTCCAATAAATCTGGACGACCAATGTCTCCTACGAAAACAAAGTCTCCTGTAAATATTCCAATCGGTTTATCGGCAGCAGCACCATCCGTTAAAAGAAAGGAGATAGATTCTGGAGTATGACCTGGGGTATGCATCACTTCAAATGTTAAGTTGCCTAATGTAAATTTATCCCCATCTTTTAATAGCTGATAAGAAAGGCCGTCTAAATTTTCATATTTCCAATTTTCATCTCCTTCATCGGAAATATATAATGTGGCACCGAATCGGTCAGCCAGCTCGCGAGAACCGATCACAAAATCCGCATGAATGTGAGTTTCTAAAGAACCGACAATTTCCATATTTTCTTTTTGAGCAACTTCGATATACGGTTCAATATTGCGCATTGGATCGATGACAACCGCTTTTCCAACTTGTTGGCATCCGACCATATAAGAAGCATGAGCTAATTTTTCATCGTAAAAATAACGTAAAAGCATATCATTTCCTCCTTAAGATTTTTTACTTAAAACGGTAAGTGTAGCTTGTACGTATTGTAGAGCTTTTTGTACAGTAGGGTCTTTTAACCATTTGTAAATTGTTGTGAGTTTAATAGGTTCTTGAGTTGTTTCTGCCTCCTTTTGAATTTCCTTCAATAATGAAATGCTAGATTGTCCCTTTTCAACGATAGGATTCGCATATTCTTTCAATGATTCAGTTAAAATATTTAACGTCGTTTTATCCTGTAATATGGAATTGATAAAATCAAAAATGTTTTCTACCTGTTCTATTGTTTGATGTAGCCTTGGTAATTTTTCTAACAGTTTTATGATTGCTTCAATTGTTTCTAAGTTTACATTGTACGTTCGCATCATTTGGTCGTAAGCTGCTAAAGCTTCTTTATCGGAAAGGATTGCCTGACCAAAATTCGCCAATTGTCCAATTTGTTGTAGTTGTTTTTCATATGTCGGCAAGTTTTGTAGAAAAGAGACAATTGCCTCTTGAATTTCAGGTTGTTCTAGCTTGTTTTGATCAGATGTATTAATCATCGGATTTCCTCCTTCCTACATCGTGCCTTTTAACATTCCGTTCCAATACATGATTGGCAGTAAATCTTTCTTTAAAATATACATGCTTGTTCTTTCTACACCTTGGTCGAATGGCATCGATTCAATAGGTTCCTTTGAATAGTCAAACTCCGCTAAAATTAACTTGTTGTACCCAGTAACAATTGGACAAGAAGTATATCCATCATAAATTCTTTTTGTCGTTTGATTTCTCATGCTTGCAATGAGGTTGTCAACTAATACAGGCGCTTGTTTTCGAATGGCAGCTCCTGTTTTCGAAGTAGGAAGGTTGGCGTTATCCCCTAATCCGAAAACGTTTTCAAATTTTTTATGTTGAAGGGTGTGGATGTCGACAGATAAAAATCCTGTTTCATCTGCAAGAGGACTTTCTGCGACGACTTTTGGAGCACCCATGTAAGGGGTAACGTGAATCATGTCATATTTTATTTCTTCTCTATTACCAGAATTTAAGTCTTCAAATATTGCGATTTATTCATCCGGTTTAATTTCTACTAAATTCGTACTAAAACGAGCGTCAATATTTTTTCGAACTAATACCTTTTCTAATTCATTACGGTATTTCGCCACATCGAAAATGGCCGCATTCGCTGAACCAAAAATAATATTGATTTTGTCCCTTACGCCGGTTTTTCTAAAATGATCGTCAGCTAAGTACATGATTTTTTGAGGAGCTCCTCCGCATTTAACCGGTGAAGCAGGATGAGTAAAGATGGCAGTTCCCGATTTTAAATTGCGAATTGTTTCCCAAGTGTAATCAACGTGTTCGTAGGAGTAGTTACTACACACGCTTTTCGTCCCTAATGATTCTTTTAAGCCTTTAATTTTATGCCAATGAATTTCAAGTCCCGTTGCAACGACTAAAAATTCGTAATGAACAGATGTGCCGTTGTTAAGTCGCACTTTATTTTGGTCCGGAAAAAACTTTTCCACCGATTGTTGAATCCAAGTGACACCATCAGGAATGACCGATTTCATATCTCGTACTGAATTTTCCTTTTTACTTGCTCCTCCACCATCTAACGTCCATAAAGGTTGATAATAATGTTTTGTTGACGGATCGATGATTGCCACTTGATCGGCTAATGTCGGCATCTTTCTCAAAAGTTGTGCTGCAACGGTAATACCCCCAGTTCCACCACCAACAATGACAACTTTAAAAGTGAACTTCTCCATTTTTCAGCCCCTTCCAAAACATTAATAAGTTCTCTATTTATCGCCATCTTATAAGATTGTAGATTGTTAAAGTATAGGGGAATCCCCCTAAAAATTTAATTATTCTGAAAACTGTAGCGGTGTATTGTTTAAAGTTAGTATTTATACCTATTTACCTAATAACAAAAAGTTATAAAGAGCATTCATATTATTCAATATTTTTTTTGACCTCCTCCTTGTATAATGACTTCAAACTTTGAAGGAGTGATTTTCATGAGCGTGAAACAAAAAGATGATTGGAATGCTTTCCTTTATGATGGTAAACATTCTTTTGTCTCAAAATATGGAAGTAGTTTAGTAGAATTGTTAGCTCCGAAAAAAGGGGAGAAAGTTTTAGATGTCGGATGTGGTACCGGTGACTTAGCAAGTGAAATTGAAAGAAGAGGTGCAGTTGTATTAGGCATTGATTTGGTATTATCCAAGTATCGGAGAGTATAGTTTTTTAATGGAACGAGCGGGATTTCGTGTCACTTTTGCGATGCATTTTGACAGGCCTACACCTCTAGAAGGAGAAGAGTGACTACGGAATTGGATTGAAATGTTTGGCAGCCAACTGTTCGATGGGATTGAAGAAGAACAAAAGGAAAAAATTATAGTAAATGTAGAACACTCGTTAAAACCATTTCTATATGAAAATGGGGTTTGGTTAGCTGATTATAAGCGTATACGTGTTTTCGGTATAAAAGAGTAAAGGGAGTTGAAAGGTTTTTTGAAAAACTGTGTAAAAGAATGTGTTTGTGAGTACTAGCTCCAATCGGATGTGAAATAGTTGTTTGAGGAAATCATTGTAGTGAGATAAAATAATGGCATCTTACTAGGCGCGGAGGTAAAAGATGAGAAAAGAATTTGTTGTGATAGGATTGGGGCGTTTTGGAGGAAGCATTGTAGAAGAATTAATTCGTTTAGGTGCCGATGTGATGGCCATTGATTCTGATTCGGAGAGAGTAGAAGACTATGCGAAAATTGCCACTCAAGCGGTGATTGCTGATGCGACGGATGAAGATGCATTAAAATCTTTAGGGCTCCAAAACTTTGAACATGTAATCGTTGCAATCGGAGACGACATTCAAGCGAGCATTCTTGCGACGTTAATTTTAATAGAAATGGGTGTTCCGCTAATTACGGCGAAAGCGCAAAATGATTACCATGCGAAAGTGTTGCATAAAATCGGGGCAGATACAATTGTCCATCCGGAGCGGGATATGGGCATTCGGATTGCCAATAATATTATGTCAACGAATGTTCTTGATTATTTAGAATTATCCGATGAACACTCGATTATGGAAATAAAATCAAATGATCGAATTGCCGGATTTTCCATAAAGGATTTAGATATTCGTGCAAATTATGGAATTAACATTATCGGCATTAAACGGGGGGAACAAATTATAATTTCCCCTAGTGCGGATGAGAAAATTTTGTTAGGCGATGTGCGGGGCTACATGGCCTGCCTGCACCCTTTGGACACGGCCCGGCTCCTGGTTAGACTCTTAACCGGGCAGGAAACAGAGGAAATCGATGAACTGGGCCGCTCGGCACTGCGGGAATTGGGCAATATCATGGTGCCCTCCTTTCTCCACGCCCTATCCAAGCTG
>JAAYHP010000143.1 GCA_012735355.1 Lysinibacillus sp.
AGCAAATACTGGCGCACCGATAAATGCTGTAATGACACCAATAGGCAGTTCTTCCGGCGCAATAATTGTGCGAGAAACTAAATCGCATATGATTAACAAACTAGCCCCATTCAATAAAGATAAAGGCAATAGATGTCGATGATCCGTTCCCCACATCATTCTCGTCATATGAGGCACAACTAAACCGACAAATCCAATTGTTCCTGAAACTGCAACAGCTGCACCTGTTAAAATGGAGCCCCCAATTAAAATGGCATATTTGCTCCTTTGCACATTCACACCTAAAGACATGGCCCGTTCATCACCATACATCATGACATTCAATTCTCTACGATTTAACCACAATATAATACTCCCGATGATTAAAAATGGAAGGAGCATGTTTACATAAGACCACCCGCGCATGGCAACACTTCCAAGAAGCCATCCTACAACAGCTTTTATTTCTTCATGGCTTAACGCGGTCATTAATGAAATACAAGAAGCTAAAAAGGAGCTGAAAATGACCCCAGTTAAAATAAGGGTTTCCATTTTCATCGATTTATCAACAACGCGAGCAAAAGTAAGCACGATGATTAATGTAATAAAAGCACCAATCATGCCGAAAATCGGTAAAGTATAAGACCCTATGAATGGTAATGAAATGCCAAAAAAAATCGTCGATATAGCACCGACAGAAGCGCCAGATGAAACGCCTAACGTATAAGGATCTGCTAAAGGATTTTTTAATAATCCTTGAAAGGCTGCACCGCTAATGGCTAGGGCTGCGCCGACGAGCCCTGCTAAAAGGACTCTCGGCATTCGGATATTCCATAAAATGCTATAAGCCCTTGGGTTTTCCTCTGAATTCCATAAGGCGGAAAAAGGAATGTCAACAGAGCCGATGGACACGCCAAGCCACACAGTTAAAAATAATAAAAAGAATGAAGAACTATAGGCAAATAGGATATTTTTTTTCATCTCGCAACCTCTACCAACATGACATATGTATTAAAAGTTTCCATACTGCCTCCAGACTACAAACGAGTAATAAAAAAATCTCCCGTTATAAAACGAGAGATAGATATGCAACAAAAAGTCACACATCCTTATCCTCGTAAGGTTGTGAAGAGAAAAATAAAGGCAGGTCTCCTGGCTTATGATCATCGCTCCCCATCCTTCCCATTACAGTGTAACAGTGGACATTCGGTTCGCTCCCAATTACAGTTGCGGGACAGCGTCGGATTTTCACCGACTTCCCTTTTTCTGGGGTGTCTAGAAAGTTTTAAAATATCTTCTATCAAATGGGTTGATATTTCTCGCCTTGTTAATTTTCGTTACGGGCGGACGCGCATCCAGGGTCAGCCCCGTGCCTCCTCGTCGCTCGTTCCTCGCTCGTGCGGGGTCTCGAGACTCGGGCTTTTCCCGCAGGAGTCGCCGCCCTTCACTCAAATCACCAAGATGATTGATACTAACTTACTTCGCTTTTGCAAAACTTTCTTTGCAGACAGCCCCAACCTTTATTTTTTATTCAATTATTAGTTTTTATTATAGCTTATTCTACATGATTTATAGAATGAAATCTTTTATCAAATAGAAAAATTATATTTCGTAGTCAAAGGATCCTGGCAATACACGACGTAAAAATCGTTTTGTTCGCTCTTCTTTCGGTGTAACGAAAATATCGTGGGGTGAGCCTTCTTCCACAATGACTCCCCCGTCCATGAAAATGACTTTATTAGCCACATCTCTCGCAAAGCCCATCTCATGTGTTACAACAAGCATCGTCGTTCCTTCGTTCGCAATTTCCTTCATCGTATTTAACACTTCCCCAACAAGCTCTGGGTCAAGGGCCGACGTTGGCTCGTCAAATAAAATGATGTCTGGGTTTAGCGCCACCGCTCGAGCAATCCCTACCCGCTGCTGTTGACCGCCGGAAAGTTGGCTCGGATAAGAATCGTACTTTTCTGAAAGGCCTACTTTATCCAACGCTTTTTTCGCAATTTCTCTCGCTTCATCTTTTGGCACTTTCCGAGCAATCACTAGTCCTTCCATCACGTTTTCCAAAGCCGTTTTATTGTTAAATAAATTATAGTTTTGGAATACGAAGGCCGTTTTTTTACGCACTTCTAAAACTTCTCTTTTCGATGCATTTTTTAAATCCACTTCTAATTCGCCAAATTTCGCAGTTCCTTTATCGGCTCTTTCTAAAAAGTTAATGCATCGGAGTAATGTCGTTTTCCCCGAACCACTCGGACCGAGGATAACGACAACATCCCCTTTATCGATCGTTAAATCGACACCTTTTAATATTTCATTGTTTCCAAAGGATTTATGAATATCTTTAATTTCTAACATCTTTTAGCCTCCTTAAGCACTCGCTACTTTGTAACGGCTTAAACGTTTCTCCCAATACTTAAACAATTGTTCTACTAGAATACAAAGAATTAAATAGACGATGAAAATATCAATATAGGCTTCTAAATAGTTATAGCCGAAGTTCGCTTCCACTTTTGCTCGTAACGTAATTTCTTGTAGTGAAATAGCGTAACCTAATGAAGTGGCTTTAATTAAGTTGACCGTTGCTGTACAAAGGTTTGGCAAAGCAGAAACAAGGGCTTGAGGGATGATGACTCTTCGATAAGCTTGCGCAGTTGTTAAGCCAACTGAATGGGCTGCTTCCAGTTGCCCTTTATCTACCGTCGATAAAGCCGAACGGAACACTTCAATTAACACCGCTGCTGTATTGAAGGAGAAAATGACAAAGGCATACCAAATCGGATGGATATCGTACACTGGATAATCAATGTTATATTTCTCAAAAAACATATTAATAACGATCGGTAGAAAACTATATAACACAAAAATTTGTATGATAATCGGCGTACCGCGAACGAATGAAACATAAATTTTTGCTATTTGATTTAATACTGGTATTTTATTGATGCGTGTCATTGCGAGTAAAAACCCAATCGGCATGGCAATCAGTAGAGCAACAACCGTTACAAGTATCGCAACAGGTACACCAGATAACGCTACGAAAAAGGTATCTATTAAAAATTCAAAATCTAACATTTGTTACTCCACCTCCTACGATGCTTTCAATGAACGAGAACCTTTACTGAAGGCCTTCTCAATCATCTCAAAGATTTTTTCAATAGCAATGGAAATTACCCAGTAAATAACAGCTAATGCAATATATATTTCTAACGCATGGGTGTTAAAGTTACTTGCGATAATTAAGTTCGCTTTCCCAACAACGTCGATAAATCCAATTGTGTAAGCTAACGCTCCTTCTTGTAGCACAGCAATTAATCCATTACCGAAGTTTGGAATTGCTATAACAAAGGCTTGTGGAAAAATAATTCTTCGGTAAGCTTGCCAAGGAGTTAACCCGACACTTACCGCCGCCTCGTACTGACCTTTATCGATTGATTGGATCGCAGAACGAATCACTTCAGACATCATCGCCGCAAATTGAAGTGAAAAAGTAATAACTACAAATACTCCTGTATGAATATCTTGCAAATTAATTCCTAAACTTGCGTCTGCTAAAAAAGGAACTCCGTAATAAACGAGGAACAATAATACGATGGAAGGGGTACAACGCATCACCGTCGTATAACCGTGGGCTAGCCACTGTAAAACCCTACTTTTCCCCATTTTCATAAAGGCGAGTAACAGACCTAATAACGTTCCAAATACAACAGCTATCCCTGCAACTAAAAAGGTGATTTTTAAATAGGGTAGCAATTGGGGAAAGGCATTCCATAAATATTGAATGTCAAAATACTTTTCCAATAGTCTTCACCACTTTTCTTGAAAAAATTGAGGCTGTAAGGTGAATGAACCCAACAGCCCCTATTAATAATTGTCATTCAGCAAACTTTTAGCTGAATCATTGATTGTTGCAATTGGCGCTAACCTTTTATAGTTTTAACGCTGATTCTGCTAATTTTTTAATTGTTAAGTCATCCATCGGTGGATTGTGAAGCCCTGCGCGAACATCGCGATAGTAGCGTTGTAGCGGGTTGTTTCGTTGTAAACTTTTCGCACCAACAACCCGCATCGCTTTATCTACGACAGAAATTGCTGCATTCGTTACCGTATGTTTTGCAACGTTTACAGCATTTACGATTGCAGTTGCTTCTATTTCTGTAATTTCTTCTTTATTTTTTAAATCAACATAGCTTTGAGCCGCACCATATAAAGTGAATCGTGCCTTGGACAACTCTAATTCAATTTCACCAATTAATGATTGAACATTCGGTAATGTGGCAATCGTTCCTTTAATGCTGTTTGGTGAATGGGAATTGGCGAACTCGATGGCATAGTCTCGAGCAGCTTGTGCAATGCCAAGATACGTAGCTGGAATCGTTAGTAACCATCCGTTTAGTTTAAATCCAGTATTATAATTTGGAATTTCTACTAAACTTGCTTCATCCAATTCTACATTTTCAAGGACTAAATCGTGGCTTCCTGTCGCTC
>JAAYHP010000144.1 GCA_012735355.1 Lysinibacillus sp.
ACAATTTCTGCTAACGGTAACAAATCATGTTCCGTTCCACCAGTACCGTGTAAAAGTAACAATACGGGCTTTTCAGGATTTGTACCTTGTTTAAAAATATGTTGCATTCTATTCTCTCCTAACATTATTCATATGTTTTTTCAATTAATTGATATTGCTGGTCATCAAAGTCAACGAAAGGCAATATTTTTTTACCGAATTGCTCTTTAATTCCAGAGTTTTTTACACCGAGTCGGTTAAAGCGTTTTAGCCAATATTCTAACGCCGCATCATTCGGCACACGGAAAGAAGTTTTCGCAATTTCATTTGTACCGTGTACGCCTTTTGGAATCCCAGGGAAGTCAAAAAAGGTCATATCCGTACCTGGGCTACCTACATCGTCTGTGAAATATAAGTGATATGTTTGGATATCATCTTGGTTCACCGTTTTCTTCACTAATCGTAAACCTAGCGTGTAAGTAAAAAATTCATATATTTTTTCAGCACTGCTCGTAATGGCAGTTACGTGATGTAATCCTTTTAATTCTTTCATTTTATATCCTCCTTGAAATTATCTCGAATTCGAGATATAACTTTTAAAAAATTAGATAGTTCGCTCACTATCTATATTTTGTTTACCTTTTTCATTGTTATACTCAAAAAAATATCTCAAATTAAAATTATTTTAATTTGAGATAATCATACTATCCTTTTGTCATTCCGTCAACAACTTTGTTTCATTTATTCTTTATGCGCCTATATATCGTTGATAAATGGCTTTTGCCCTTTCCTCTTCCTTCGTCCCATGTATAAATGCCCGGCCGTCTTTGAAAAGTACGACTTGAACACCGTCCACTTGAAAGGAAATTAAATATGGATTCTCTTTTAATTCACCAACTACTGGTTTCAATCTATTTCTAATGGAAGATAATGAAATTTCTTGTTTTTGCTGTGGCCGTATTTGCACTGTATTTCTTCCACATAAAACAGCCGTTTTCAATCCATTTTCCATCGACAAATAAGGATATGTAGGATTTTCCCCACAAGATGGGCAACTCGATTTCTTTAGTGATGACACATTAACGATGGAATGTTCCCGTTTCCAAACATCAAAGGATACTAATTGTTCTGACACTTCTCCACTCACTAAATACTTCAATGCTTCCGCTACTTGGAATGAAGCAACCATTTGCACCGCGGGACTAATAACACCGACCGTATCGCAAGTCATTCCATCTGAAGGAATCGTCTCAAGTAAACAATGTAAACACGGACCTTTTTTCGGAAGAATGGAAACGCTCATACCATAACTTCTCACAACCGCTCCATGAATCCACGGTATGTTGTATTTCATCGCTAAATCATTGATGAAAAATCTCGTTTCAAAATTATCCGTACCATCAATAATAAGATCGACGCCATTCATCATCCCTTCAAGTTCAATCGAAAAATCACCTACTACCCCTTCAACTGAAATACTTGAATTCATTCTTTCTAAATGATTTTTCGCAGCGATTGCTTTCGGAAGCTTTAACTTGGCATCCTCTTCTGTATACAGTTGCTGGCGACCGAGATTTGACCAATCGACATAATCCCGGTCAATGATGGTGATTTTCCCGATTCCAGCTCGGGCTAACATTTCTGCACTAGCGCATCCTAAGGCTCCTGCTCCGACGATGAATACGTGACTTGACAACAACTTTTTTTGTCCTTCTTCACCAATAGGCGCAAATAACACTTGGCGTGAATAACGCTCCATTACGTGAACATTCCTTCCATCGGACTGCTCGCTTCTGCATATCTCTTTTTTGGAATACGTCCCGCTTCAAAGCCAAGTCTTCCCGCTTCAATGGCTAACTTCATTGCTTTTGCCATCTTCACCGGATCTTTTGCACCGGACACCGCAGTATTTAATAACACCCCATCTGCCCCTAACTCCATCGCCATTGCAGCGTCTGCCGGTGAGCCGATTCCTGCATCGACAATAACCGGAACACTTGATTGCTCGATAATTAATGATAGATTCAAAGGATTTACAATGCCTTGCCCGGAACCAATCGGAGAAGCTCCCGGCATAATCGCATGAACACCTAACTCCTCAAGGCGCTTTGCCAGCACGACATCATCGGAAGTGTAAGGCAGCACAATAAATCCTTCTTCCAGTAACATTTCAGATGCTCTTAACGTTTCCACTGGATCCGGGAGGACCCTTTTATCGTCTCCTATAATTTCTACTTTCACCATATCGCATAAGCCGGAAGCCTTTGCTAGCTTCGCGATTCTTACCGCCTCTTCCGCTGTTTTAGCACCAGCCGTATTCGGTAAAAGAGTATATTTTGACACATCAAGCATTTCTAAAAAATTCGGTTGGTTCGGTTCAAAAATGTTCATTCTTCTTACAGCAAAAGTTAAAATTTCTGCTTCTGATATTTCCACTGCTTCTTTTTGGATTTCAAAAGATGGATACTTTCCTGTCCCTAACAATAATCTAGAACGGAAAACTTTATCTGCAATTTTTAACATCTTCATCCCCCTCCTACGAAATGAACGATTTCGATTTTATCGCCATCATGAAATGGCTGATTGCTATATTGTTCTTTTGCAACAATTTCACCATTTTGTTCAACAACAACAATTCTTTCATGCAACTCAAAAAACTTTAGTAAATCTTCAACATTTTGAACACTTTCATCCACTTCCGTCTGTTGACCGTTAATATGAAGTTTCACATACATCCCCTTCCTTATATTTCATAATTTCTTCATTCCCCTAACATCTTGCTTTTTAGCAATTTTGCATCTCTCGCTGGGTCTATAGATGAAAAAATATAGGACATCACCGCAATACCTTTTACGTTTGTTTCTAACACTTTTTCCATATTGTCTAGGGTGATTCCTCCAATTGCGATAACAGGCACCGTCATTTCTTGAACAATGTCTTCAAGTAAAACAACTCCCTTACCAGGAAGTCCCTTCTTACTATTTGTTTCAAACACATTGCCAAAGAAACAATAGTCTGCCCCCGCCTCCTTAGCAATGAATGCTTCCTCTAAAGAATGAACGCTTACGCCTACCCTCATATTCGGGAAACGACTTTTCACTTTATTAACAGGTAGACCGGATATAGGAAGATGGACATTCTCTATTCCTGTAATTAACGCAACATCTAGTCGGTCGTTTATTACAAGTTTCCTTTTCCTTACGCCCTTTTCCAAAAGGAGTTCAACAAGATAAACAATGTCCCTAGCCGTTTTATTTTTCTCTCGTATATGAATGTAATCAACAATATCGGATACGGATAAAATAATCTCAGCTAATTTCTCAATGGGCTTCTTCCCATCAGTTACAGCATGTAACTCCACTGCGATCATCCTTTCATTCAGAAGCACAAAAAAGCCACTTCAAGACTGAAGTGGCTACTTATACCATTAAAAATTAAAGCATATTAATACTTTAAGTAAACCACTTCCCTTCGCTAGCATTACCTAGTGCAGGTTCAAAGGGTTGAGGCAATACCTCTCTCAGCTTTAAATAAAGCACCCCTAGTGTTTCTTTAATATGAAATTACAATTAATTTTACATGAACTCAGAAAATTATCAATAGTGAAAAAGAAAAAGGCTTTCAAGTGCTTTTGCACGAAGCTATCTTACGTAGTTATTGACTTTTTTTCGTCTCTTTTTCCCATTGAAGGAGAGAAGGATATGGATCAAAGGCCCATTCCGTACGTCCATTAAATTTATACATTCCATAATGAAGATGAGGTGGGAATTTTCCGCTCGTCCCTTCTTTTCCGTATCCCGAACTACCAACACCGCCAATGATTTGTCCTGGCTCAACGATATCGCCAACTTTTAAATCTTTGTTGAAGTAGGCTAAATGAGCATAATAATGATACGTATTATGGTTATCCCGAATTCCAATTCGCCATCCTCCAAATTGGTTCCATCCCATTACTTCAACAACACCATAAGATGTGGAAAGTACAGGTGTGCCATAACCTGCAAAAATATCTGTTCCTTCATGAATTCGTCTTCCGCCCAATCCCCTGCTAGCGCCCCACGTTCCTATATAGCTATAATTGTAGCCTCGAACTGGGAGGGGAAAAACATGCTTATCTAAATTTGTCGTATTAAAATGTTTATATAGAGTTTTAATGGTCATAATTTGATTAATAATTTTTTCATCTTTGTAATATTCCCATAACGCCGTCTTAAAATCCTCTTCTGAAGGGCCAAATTCGCTAAAGAAATTTACCATCGTTACTAAAATATCTTGATCGTCATGGCGATCCGCTTTCCCATCACCATTCCCATCAAGCCCTCTACCTCCAAAATATTCAATAGAAAATGGCGAAGTATCTTCTACGTTAGGATTTAATTCACCTGCCCAAAATTCATGGGAAAATTGAATAGCGATAGTACTATCCCGTTTCGGAATATCTTTCCTTACATCTTGTATATTCCGTTCATATTGATCTACTGCCGCTAAACGATACCATGGAACAATGTGGTTTTGGTAACTTTTGTATAAAGACATACGTTTATGATGTATATCTTCCATTGATTCATTAGCGAATGTAGTGGAAGGGAAATGTACCCATAATAAGAGAATAAAGAGAATAGTAAATATTTTTCGAGCCAAACCCAATCCTCCTTTCTCCCATAGAATAACCGAAAATTGATAATCCATGAGTTTTTCTATATACATAATAATCCGATCACTGGACAACCTATTTGATGCACTTTTTAATTTGTCCATCATAAGTATCTTTCACTATGGCTAAAATACACTCGGATTAATAAGGAAAATCAAATAAAAAGTGCCTAACTCTTTAAGAGTTAAGCACAAAGTAAAAGGGGAGTTATGCATGAAGTAGCTTTGTAACTACAAACTTTCTTGCATCCGGTGTAGTCAGCTGTATTTCATCGTCACATTTTTCAAATTTCACAAAAGTACCATCTAAGTTTTCATATATTTTTTCAATTTTTAATCCCTTTTTAAAACATTCTTCAATTTTTTCCTTTTCCTTAAGAAATTGTTTATATTCCTCAGACATTCAATCACCTCATTCCAAATTTTTCGATGGGATGACTTTTTCGTCTGCTTCCACCTGTTCGGTACCTATAATTATATCCACATCGGCTTCCTTACCATCTATTATCCAATCTCTTCCCGCTGTAATACCTAAATACTTTGAATCGTCCGGATCTAAAATTTCAGCTTGTGGATACTTTTTAAACCACCAATATTTTGCTAGGACGTAATAAAGAATTGCTCCTACAATGAAACCAACAATGGATGAATAGGCTGGCAGTAAGTTTGCTATTAATCCCCCTACAATCCATGCAATCATACCAGCCAAGTTGATGCCTTTTGCATAGCGGTACTGACCGTCCATTTCATACAAATCTTTTACATTTACTCTTCGTTTACGAAGGATATAATAATCTGCAAAAAGTACGCCGACAATGGAAGTTAAAATACCACCTATAATTAATAAAGCTTGGGTTAATACGTCAAATAAATTCCACGGTTGCACTAAGGTTCCAATGATTCCCGCGATGACTACTCCGAACCAGAATGGCACTTTCGGCCCTCCGATATTGGAAAAAATCGTTGCAGCTGGTATAACATTTGCTGAAGTATTCGTTGACCATTGAGCGAGAATAATCATAAACAGCAATATAACTAGGATGAAACCGCTTTCAGCTTGACCATACATATTTAGCTCCTTCAAACCCCGGCTTCTCCAACGCCGTTTGATCTAACACTAAATATGGTGGACACGTCTCTCCGTAAACTTCATATCCTTTTTCACGGGCGCGAATAATCTCTTCCACCGCTTCCTTACATGTCACATGAACAACATATAGTTTCGCTCCTGCAATATGGGCAAGTTCTATCGCCCTTTTCGTCGCCTCTCCTTCCACTTCAGGTGGTCTCGTTAACGCATGGTATATTGGCGCTGAATTGCCGTTTCTTTTCGCTTCTTCTACCAGTTCATCAATGCCGGCACCGGTTTCCTTCCCAATCTTAAAAGTTTTAA
>JAAYHP010000145.1 GCA_012735355.1 Lysinibacillus sp.
ATCATAAATAGCGCCAAGAAAGCCTGCTAACAAAACAACGATAATAAAAATTGTAATGTTGGTTGTTGATCCGAAGATCACCATCAAAACGGCTGTTACGATCAATGCGGCTCCGATCATGATCCGTGGCCCAACCTTTTTAATAATTCGTGAGAACACTAATACGCCGACACCTTCCAGCATAGCTGCAATACCGGAAAAGACATTCAAAATATTTACGTTCCAGCCTCTTGCTTCTGCAATAGCAGGAAATACCGTATTATTGTTTCCGCCTACATTGCCAAAAGCGACCCGGCCTGAAAGTCTTTCTAAGTCGTATACACTTTTTAAAAGTTCTCTTAATTCATCTCGTAGGAAAAAGTCATTGAGTAAATCGGTGACGATATTTAACCGTTTTTCAATTGACGTTCGATTGGCTAATGGTTGATGGAGCCATTGCTTTAGCTTTCTTCCCCCCATCGCCGTTACCGTTTCATCTAAAAGCCAAAGGAGGGTTCCTTTTTGGTCTTTTCCTCGGATCGATTGAAGCAATTCTAAGTTGCGTTTTGAATTGGCATCAATGCGCAAATATTGTTTCGTTTCCGTATATGTAAAAGGCTGAATATGGGATAAGGAGCGCATTTGAGTGCGTTCAATGTATTGGAGTAAATATTTCGCAACGCCATTTAACTTTTTCGGGAGATTCACTAAATATTTTTGTGCTGCAACATCATCCATTTCTTCATTTTCAATGGAAAGCACAATCCCTAAGTTTGTAGCTTGCTCTTGAAGGAGTATTTTTAATTCTTCTGTAACGACAAGCTCTCGAATATGGTAAGCTTGCAATTGCTGGAATAGGCCTTGTACGCCCCCTTCAATGATGGTACTGTTTGCTTCCCCAGTAGAAACGTCTAAATAGGCAAAGGCAAATTCCTTTTCTGAAATTCTTTCGGCACAGCCAATAAAAATATTGGATTTGTTGTCGACACTTTTTCCTTCAATAATCGTTCCCGGCGTAATGAGGTGAATCACTTCTCTTTTCACGACCCCTTTTGCCTCTTTTGGGTCTTCTACTTGCTCACAAATAGCGACTTTGTAGCCTTTTGATACCAACGTTTCAATATAGCTTTGGGCAGAATGATATGGTACGCCACACATCGGTATCCGTTCATCTCCGCCCGCATCTCTTCCTGTTAATGTAATTTCAAGAATTTGAGATGCATTAATCGCATCTTCAAAAAACATTTCATAAAAGTCACCTAATCGGAAAAAGAGAAAGGCATCTTCATATTCAGCTTTTATGGATAAATATTGTTGCATCATTGGTGTGTATGTAGTCATTTTATTACCTCACTAGAAATTCTCTCAATTATTATAACACGATGGGAATTGGAGGGTTAATGAAGAACTAAACAATAAATTTTTTTAGTCAAACTCCCCATTTTAATTAAGAAACATGAAGAGCACCATCTTATCTTGCTATCGATGGTGCTCTCAATGTTGATCATTGAAATGAAGATGAATCATCTTTAGATTCTTTGTTTTTATAATCGAAATCCGATGAGCTTGAAGAAGAGCTTGAAGATTCATCATTATCATCGTCTTTAAAATTCCATTCTTCTTCAAATTCGATCGGATGCACAGATACAACTACTTTCGTTTCTCCGATCACTTCTACAAGGAACTCTCGTTCAATCACTACATTGAAACTGTCCCCGCGTTGGCTAATAATGGCTTCAATACAGTTTGGTTGTTGTAACACGCGAACGTGCACATCATTGGAATCAATGATTTCCTCGTCACGGTAATGTAATTTAATTCTGTCTTTATATGGGATTGTCTCTGTATAAACCGCTGTTTTAGAGTGGTTATTGTATGCATACCATACGTTCACATCGAATTTCCCGGATACTTCTACAAATTTCCCAACTTTTTTCGCTGAATAGTGATGGTTAATCACCCAGCAACCTAAAATGCTCGTTGGGGTATTAGGTGGACGCATCACTTCACTGGATTCCGTGCGTTTTTTTCCTTTTGCCACTACCGCTTTCGTCACGATTTGGCGCAAACGTTTCACACATTTTCCTCCTTTACATCTAGTCGAACTATTGTATGCGGCGAATGCCTATTTGGTGAAATACTAAAATATGATTTTTTTCGACAATCTCAAAAATAAATTGAGAAAAAATGGTTTGTTACTAATGCATTTGCCTAACATTGATATAGTATTAAGAGATGTAAAGAATTGTTCCAGTTTAAGATGAAATTCTTCAAAATGGCGAAATACTGCAAACAAAAAAGACTACTCGGAAAATCCTTTAGAACGAACGCATACATTCTTTCTGGATTTTCACGGTAGTCTTTAATCATAATGAATTTACGAACAGCTTCCCGGTTGGCTAGTCTTCACCTTTGAGCCAGTTTCTCCAGTAAGCAAGTTGCCACCAGTTGATTCAATGATGTCGTTTGTGACAGTTGTGGCAATGGCATTCGATACGAGTTGTAACAGATCATTCACTTCCAATTGTGACTGTTTAAATTGTTGCACAACAGGAATTTCATCGATTTCTTTTTCGATGTTTTCAATTTTTTGTTCAACAAGTTTTAGCGCTTTTTCTTTTCCTAAAGCTTGGAAGTTTACCGCTTGTTTTTGTAATGATTTTAGGCTGGCAATTTTTTCACGAACGAATTGGTTTTCGTTAATTTGCGCTTCTGCTTTTTTGAAAAATTCCACTTCTTCCGTATTGGCAATCATGTGAGCAATTTCTTTTGCTTTTTCAACGATTTCATCTTTCGTATAAAGCTTTGTCGTCATTAAACTCCCACCTTTTGTCTATTTACTACTTCCACAAATTCTCCCCGTAAAGAGTATGATTTTGCTTCTGTAATTTTCACTTTTACGATTTGACCAATTAATTCTTTTGGTCCTTCAAAGTTCACTAATTTATTTCGGCGAGTGTATCCAGCGAGTACGTCCGAACGTTTTTTACTTTCACCTTCTACAAGCACTTCAACGATTTCACCTTCATACTTTTTCAATGCAGCACTTGAAAACTCTTCAACAAGGGCATTGAGGCGTTGCAAGCGATCTTTTTTCACTTCCATCGGTACATTATCTTTCATTTTCGCTGCTGGCGTACCTTCCCGTGGAGAGTAAATATAAGTAAAGGCAGATTCAAATCCAACTTCTCGATATAAGTCGAGCGTTTCTTGGAATTGTTCTTCCGTTTCGTTTGGAAAACCAACAATGATGTCTGTCGTTAATGCTACATTAGGAATCGCCGCTTTAATTTTACGCACTAATTCTAAGAAGTGTTCTCTCGTGTATTTACGAGCCATAATTTTTAATATTTCATTGGAACCAGATTGCACTGGTAAGTGAATATGTTCAACTAAGTTACCGCCTTTTGCTAACACTTCAATTAAACGGTCATCGAAGTCGCGAGGGTGACTCGTTGTAAAACGAATGCGAGGAATACCAATTTTACGCAATTCATCCATCAAATCGCCTAAACCGTATTTCATGTCCGTGAAGTCTTTTCCGTAAGCGTTCACGTTTTGGCCAAGAAGCATAATTTCTTGATAGCCTTGTGCTGCCAGTTCCCTTACTTCTTGAATAATTTCATCCGGTCTGCGGCTACGTTCTTTACCACGAGTGTAAGGAACGATACAGTACGTACAGAATTTATCGCATCCGTACATGATGTTTACCCAAGCTTTAATGGAGCCTTGGCGAGCTTTCGGAAGGTTTTCAATAACGTCCCCTTCTTTAGACCATACTTCAATCACCATTGCTTTTGACATGTAAGCTTCTTTTAAGATATGTGGTAAACGATGAATATTATGGGTACCAAATACCATGTCTACGTGTTGGTATTTTGTTAAAATCTTATTAACAACCGATTCTTCTTGTGACATACAACCACATACGCCAAGAAGCATATCTGGATTTTCTCGTTTATATTTTGCAAGTAGTCCTAGTTCGCCAAATACTTTATTTTCTGCGTTTTCGCGAATGGCGCATGTATTTAATAGAACGACATCTGCATCTTCTACTGTTGACGTTGGTTCATAGCCAAGTTGTAGGAAAATTCCCGCCATGACTTCTGAATCGTGTTCATTCATTTGACAACCGTACGTACGAATGTAGAATTTACGTCCATCTCCCATTCCTCTAAATTCTTCTGGGATTTTGAAATCTGTATGATATTTTACTTCTTCTTTCCCACGTTTTTTTGCATCTTTTAAGGAAGGAGCAGTAATTACTCGTTCAAAATATTTACTATAATCTTTTTCAGTTTTTTGTGGTTTCGGTTGATTTGCTTGTGCGTTCGCTAGTCTTTGTTCTTCGTTCATTGATTAAGAAATACCCCTTTCTAATGGATTCATAGAGGAATCCCATTGTTATATTATAACGAATAGTCCAATGAAAGAACAATATCATTAATAGAAATATGCACTTTTTGACACATCTTAACGTTCAGATAAAAATTGTTCGTATTGCCTGACATCATTTTCTTTTAAAATCGTTAAAAAGGTAAAGCACAATTGGACTACGGAAAACCAATTCATTTCGTACTTCAGCTCAAATTCATGCTTCGGCAGTGTAAGGACCGCTTTAAAAATTTCCGAAGACTCAATATTTTTATCTTCCAAATAGGCTAAAAAAGCTAAAAACAGCTTATGATCGTTTACAGCCAGCTTTTTTTCATCTACAAGCTTATCAATTTCCTCACGATTTTTAAAGGTATTTGCTTTGCTGAAAAGCTTCGTTAATTGTTCTTCTTGCTTTTTCTTTTTAGTGGTGATGAAATCAATGACATTGTTCAATGATAAGACCTCATTTTCTGCAATTGTAATAAGTTCTTCTTGTTTAATATTACCTGGTTCGTGACTTTATTTCGAATAATAAATATATTTCTAGAGTTGGGATTTGGGAGCTACGGCTTTTCTTCTTGTTATTGTCCTTATTTGTGGCAATATTGATCCTATTTGTGAAGATATTGCCCTTTTTTGTGACAATATTGACCCTTTTTGTGAAGATATTGCCCTTTTTTGTGACAATATTGACCCTTTTTGTGAAATTATTGCCCTCGCTTGCTGTTATTGCCCTATTTTGTGGCAATATCACCAGAAACCCAAGTCGTAAGAGGGAGAGGGAACGCAAATTATTAAACAATAAATCGATGGAGTGCGTTTCTTAAAGCGCGAATATTTTTCGATATTTTTTGAATTTCTTCATATATTTCCCTTGTTGCATTTAATTGTTCTGTAGTAGAAGCAGAAACCTTTTGGATCCGCTCATTATTTGTTTGTGTCACTTCACTTAATCGCACCGAACGATTCGCCACTTCTTTTGCATGATCTGATATCGAATAAATGGTTGTAGAAACTTCATTGATTTGTGGATCGATTTCATTCACACCTACTGCAATTTTTTGGAATATACTTGCTGTTTCATTCGTAGTATGAATACCTGTTTGAACAGATTCAATGGCTTTATCCATATAAAAAATGGATTCTCTCGTACCCAGTTGTATTTTTTCAATGATTTCCTTAATTACTTTTGTTGACTTGACTGACTGCTCTGCTAATTTCCGCACTTCACCTGCTACAACGCTAAATCCTTTTCCATATTCTCCAGCGCGGGCAGCTTCAATCGCCGCGTTCAAGGCGAGTAAATTCGTTTCTTCAGCAATGGAATTAATAATTTGTATGACTTGTTCAATTTCTTCGGAATGCTTTGCTAAAATTTGCATTTTATCATTCGTTTGTTTTACCACTCGTTCAATTTCTTCCATCTTTTCGATGTTTGAAGATACAGATAGCGCCCCTTCCTTCGCATCTGCTACCGTTTGCTCAATATGATTTGAAATAAAATGCATTTTACTCGCAATCAATTGAACACCACTCGTAATCTCTTGTATGGCTACTGTCGTGGACATTAATTCTTCCGCAGTTTTTTCCGTTGCTCTCGTTAAG
>JAAYHP010000146.1 GCA_012735355.1 Lysinibacillus sp.
GGCAAGAAGGTGTTTTACACCGAAGTGGTAGCGGAATCAATTCAATTCCTTGAATCGAAAAACGCTCAAAATTCAACGCAGAATCAATTTTCTAGTCAAGGTAATACAAATTATCAATCTAGCAATCAAAACGCCTACAGCGGTCAAAATCAGCCGAATAATGACCCGTTTAGTGGATATAGTGAAGCGCCGAATGTTTCAGAAGATGATCTTCCATTTTGAGGAGGGATAAACTATGTCATTCAATCCAAAATTTCAAAAGCGAAAAACAGTGGTTGGACACAACGAGCGTGATTTAGCAAAGCGCGTCAATTACCACATCAAAAATGGCTGGATGCCGGTTGGGAAAGTTTCGGTATCACATGGAGCCTATCGTTCAGAATACGTGCAAGTGATGGAATATGTCGGTAAGGAAGTTGTAGGAGGATAAAGATGGATATACAAAAGTTATTACAGATGCAAGAGCAACTAGACAATCACATCATAGCAAAACAGTGAACACTGTTTTCGATGGCGAATTTAATAAAGTTATTTACAGAAATAAAGAAGAAAAACACAACATTATCATTACTATGTTAGATGATATCGTTGAGCATGTGATTGGAGTTTACAGCATAGGGGAGGTTGATTTACATGCTGTGCCAACGCTGTCACAGGAAATTAAAATCACAAAGGTCCATTGAAATTGGCTTGGGTCCAATATGCAAGAAAAAACATGATCGCGAACTTGTTGAAGCTGAATTTCTGAAAAATCAAATAACGATTGATGAAGTTTTAGAAGAAAAACAAGTATCATAACGGAGGTGCGAATATTGTACGTCTACGACATTATGGCGAATCAAGTAACCGAGATGAATATTTACGATATCGCTGAAATGCTTGGTAGAACTCCATCAAACGTAAGTAAATCAGCCCAAAGGGGCGCAATTGTTAAAAATTTAAATATTGTGATATTCAAAAATGAGCCAACTGTTGAAGAAAGGCGAGCTAAATATTCAGAAATCAAACTTCATAATGAAGTTTGGCACGTAATGAAAGGCTCTGATGGGCAATTTAAAATATCAAACTACGGAAGATTTAAGAGAGTATATAAAAAACATCAAAAATTCTTATTGCCGTTTTTACACCGCCAGAAAGGTGAAATGTATGTAAAAGTTAGATTTAACAGCGTTTATAAACAATATCGTGTCAAAGATTTAGTGGCAGCACATTTTTTACGAGAACCAAAACCTAACGAAGTGCTGTATTTTTCTAACGGCATAAAAACAGATTGCTATGCAGGTAATTTGAAGTGGATTGACAGGAGTAAATTAGCCAAGAAAACGGGAGGACTATCACGAAGCAAAGAAGTCGTGCAACTGGATCCAGACACACTCGAAGTTATAGCTGAATATCGGTCAACGAGAGAAACGGCTAGAAAGACACCATACAGCTATCAATCAATTTCGGATTACTGTAATGGTAAACGTGAAAATCAATATGGGCACTTGTTTATGTGGCGTGATGAGTACGAAAAGCTATATGGAGAAGTGGTGTGAAAATAGTTTGCTGATAGAAGGTTATCTCAATCTTTTATCAGCACTCTTAGTAAGTGAGTACTAAGGAGGGTGACATCATGGGCAAAATACAATTCGAAATACCAGGAGACGTACAACCACAGCAGAGACCAAAGTTCTCACGTATCGGTAAAGGTGTACGTGCAATTGATCCAAAAGAAAGCCGAGACTATAAATCTTTCGTAAGATTAGTTGCTGCACAATATGCACCCGAAACATTAATTACGGATGATATTAAGCTAACAATCGATGTTTACCGAAAGATACCGAAATCATTCAGCAAGAAAAAGCACCAGCAAGCTGTAGAAGGTGTTTTAAGACCAACAACAAAGCCAGACATCGATAATCTAGCGAAAGGTATTAAAGACGGTTTGAGCAAGGTTTTATGGCATGACGATAGCCAAGTAATAGAGTTAGTCGCTCGAAAATGGTATTCAGACAATCCGAGGGCTGTGGTGACAGTAGAATGGGCGTCATAAACACAAACGAAAACAAGCGATTGAAGGCACTTGATAGGCAGAAGATGCTTTACAACTTACATTGTAATTATTGCGTAAACAAAAACGTTAGAACGAACACGAAGTATTGTCCTGGATGTGCTATCTGGGATGAATTTAAAGAGATTGGTAAAGTGCTGGATAAGACAATCGCCGAGAGAGAAGAAAGTGCTTAGTGAACAATTGAATCATAAAACGAGATAAAAAGGTGGTGTGTTTTTTTGAAGCCAACAAAAGAAGAAGTATTACAAGAGATAATTAAAATATCATTCTATTACGAAAGTGAAGGAGTAGCGAATGTTGGTGGTATTGCAAAAAGATTGAACACAACTACGTATCATGTAAACAAACACATTAAAACGCTTTTAAATGAAGGTTTAATAGAAAAAGGAGTTAGAAGTGGAGGGTATAACGAATTAACCGAAATGCCTTATCCACCAATAAAAGGTTATAAATTAACTAAAAAAGCAACCGAATTAGAAATATACCAAAAATTGAAAGATGATGATGAAAAAAATTTTGCAGAGTTCTTTGGTTTTTAATGTACACTTCGAACAAAAAAACGACAATAAAAAAGCTGTGGCGTATCTCCAGCTACAACCACAGCTTACCCTCAAAATGCTAACTGCACACTAATTATAGCATAGGAGGGCGACCTATGGGCAAAGGGCAGATTACGAAAGAAAAGTTAGATCGGTGGATTAAAGATTATAGATGGATGATTAACACCGTAGAACAGTTGCAAATGGAATTTGGATACAAAGGCACAAAAATCGCTCAGTATGGCATTGAAGCTACGTTGCCAAAAGCAAGCGGGCAGACAAGCGATGTAGTGTTCACAGAGGTCATAAGGAGAAACAAACATTTAAAACGAATCAATGAATATATTTTTAAAATTCAAGAAGTGCAAAAACGAGTTGATAAAGTAACAGAGCCAAGAGAAGTAGAAGTATTGTATTGGCTCTTAGAGGGCAAATCGATGAGGTGGATTGGTAGACACATGGGATTAAGTCATACTCATGTAAAGAATATTAAGGATTGTATTATTGAAACAATGATAAAATAGTTTGAAGGAATACAGATTTTTTTATCGAAATCAGAAATAAATATCCCAACATGTTAATATATATTCATGTATTAAGAAGGGTGAA
>JAAYHP010000147.1 GCA_012735355.1 Lysinibacillus sp.
CTTCTAAGCCTAATCCGTCGATAATTTGTACGTCCCCTAAAGGTCCTAAAGTACAAATGGATAAAGCTTGCGTTTGTCCGCGAGTAAACAACCCTGAACCGTGAGCTCGTTGCAATAAGCCAACTTCTGAAGACAATGGACGAATTTCATCCACTTTACGGCCATCTGGTCGAATTTTTTCTTCAGTAATTAAACGACGAACTTCATCTTTTACCATTTTATCTAAAACGGTGTTCACTTGTTTCATCGTTTCTTCATCGGCTTCTTGTTCTTCGTAATGACTAATTACTCGTTCTTTCACCGCTGAAATCGCTTCTTCACGAGCTTGTTTTTCCGCTGTTTGAATGGCAGCGTTCATCTCGTCTTCGCACATCGCTTTAATTTGTTTTTCGATTTCTTCATCGATTTCAAATAATTCTACTTCAATTTTTTCTTTGCCGACTTCAGCAACAATTTGTTCTTGGAACGCGATTAATTTTTTAATTTCTTCATGTCCTAACATATTCGCTTCCAACTTGATTTCTTCTGGTACTTCAAGCGCCCCTGCTTCAACCATGTTAATGGCATCTTTGTTACCAGCAACGGATAAATGCACGATGCTTTTTTCCGTTTGCTCTACATCCGGGTTGATGACAAATTCTCCATCAATATATCCTACGTGTACGCCAGCAATTGGTCCATTAAATGGAATATCGGATATCGATAAGGCTAAAGATGAACCGAGCATCGCCGCCATATCTGTAGGGCAGTTCGGATCAGATGACATTACCATCGAAACGACTTGTACTTCATTACGGAATCCTTCTGGGAACATTGGGCGAATTGGGCGGTCAATCAAACGTGATACTAAAATCGCATGTTCTGATGGGCGTCCTTCTCGTTTAATGAATCCTCCTGGAATTTTTCCAGCTGCATATAAACGTTCTTCATAATTCACTGTGAGTGGGAAGAAATCTAATGCTTTTGCTTCTTTAGACATTGTTGCAGTAGAAAGGACTGCAGAATCGCCATAACGGACGAGCACTGCACCATTTGCTTGTTTTGCTAATTGTCCAACTTCAACAATCAACGGGCGTCCGGCCCATTCATATTCAAACACTTTCTTTTCGGTCATATATTAATCCCCTTTCTCTTTGAGAACACACTCGTCGCGAAATTATATACCATAGTAAGTGTATCAAAAAAGCCTATTCTATGCTAAACATTTTCAATTAAATTATGGTAATTTCATTATTTATGTTCCATTTCTAACAAATTTCTTCTAAATACAAATAAAAAGCGGGAACAGTCCCGCTTTTGAATTAACGACGTAAGCCAAGTTTTTCAATTAAGTTACGGTAGCGTTGTACGTCTTTTTCACGTAAGTATTTTAATAAATGACGACGACGACCTACTTTTTTAAGAAGACCACGTTGAGAGTGGAAGTCTTTTTTATGAGTTGATAAGTGTTCGTTTAATACGTTAATTTCTTCTGTTAAAATTGCGATTTGCACTTCTGGAGAACCAGTATCTCCTTCGTGAGTTGCGAAATCTTTAATGATTTCGTTTTTATGTTCTTTTGTAATTGCCATTATTGTTTCCTCCTAAAAATTATTTACTCCTTTAGCACAGTCAACCGTTGGAGCTTCGGAAAGCCGAGCTAAGGATAAGTACTTGAAGATAATAACATAATTCATTCATATAAGCAACTTATTTACTTGAAAAATATTCAATCGCTCGTTCTTTATCGCGGGCAATTTGAGCTTTTAACGATTCGATCCCGTCAAATTTTTGTTCATCTCTAAGTCGCTTATACCAAAATACTTTTACTTCTTCACCATAAATATTTTTTTCAAAATCTAATATATGAACTTCAATCGTTAAATGTTTTTCATCTGGATTTTTGAAGGTTGGCTTATACCCTACATTACAAACCCCATCGTACAATTTATTTTGCACTAAAATTTTTACTGCATACACGCCAGTCGCTGGAATAAAACATCCTTCCATCGATTGGATATTTGCCGTAGGAAAACCGATTGTTCGTCCCCGCTTATCACCTTGAACGACAATCCCTGGCACTTGAAATGGACGTCCTAGTAAAAAATGAACTTCTTCCATATCTCCTTCTTGCAACTTTTTTCGAATGCGAGTGGAACTTATTTTTTCTCCGCTTTCAATTTGTTCATCAATGACCGTCACAC
>JAAYHP010000148.1 GCA_012735355.1 Lysinibacillus sp.
CTCGGAGCTCGTTCCTCGCTCCTGCGGGGTCTCGAGTTTCGGGCTGTTACCGTTGGAGTCGCCACGTCACTCCAATCAATTTTCGTTGCATATCATTTTTTTACTATGCTTCTTCACTGATTCTTAATTAAATTAGCTATATGTCCCAACCTCTTTTGCTTTTACTGAAAATCGATTTCCGTTACATATCACTATTATACTATGTTCTTCCACTAATTCTTAATTAAATTAGCATTATGTCCCAATCTCATTTTTTTTGATTTCGCTTCGGGCGGACGCTTATGAAGCTTCGGCAGGTGGGGTTGGTTCCGTCGGTAATTCTACCGGATTTCCTTCTTCACCAGGTAAGAACCAATCATCAAAGTCAGATTGATTGTTATTAGAATTACCGTTACCATTACCTTTCCCTTTACCGTTATTATTGCCGGAGTTATTTCCGTTGTTGCCTGAATTGTTCCCCGGATTTTTGCCAGGCCCTTCATTATCGAAATCATCGATGCCATCCGGATATCCCACTTCTGGTTCAGTTAATCCACCGTCAATCTCAATCGATACAGAAGCAGGGCTACTTCGAACATCACCGATAATTGCAACTACGGTAAATGTATATTTCCTTCCTGCTTGGATATTGGAAACAGTGGCCATCATTTCGGTTGTAGTAGCGACGCCCGTAGATTCCTCTTCATCCGCTTGTATAGAGACTTCAAATAGAATTTCAGCTTCTTCTTCCATCTCTTCTGGTGGTGTAAATTCCCACGCTAAGTCAACATAACCCGGGAATTGGTTAATGGCTTGTAAATTAAATGGTGCATCGATTTCAAGTTGTTTATATTCATCAGAAACTTCCGTTGGCTCTGTACCTTTAACGAACAACTCGGTGCGCTTAAGCTCACTTGGTGTGTTAGGACTTGCCAGTTTTAACGGTTCTGTTCCAACTTCAATCGTTGCTTCTACGACTGTACTTGGTTTTACAAATCGCTTCGTTTCTTTCCCTTGAGAAATTTGTCCCATAATTTGGCTAAATAATACTTGCGGTAAGTTGCGTTCATCCCAAGAAGTCATTGGTTCATAACGATCATCGTAACCGCTCCAAATGGCAATGGAATAATTCGTCGTATAACCTACAAACCAAGAATCTGGAACTGCAGAATTTGGTAAATTATGTTTCCTAAATTCATCAGCAGAGTAGTTTGTAGTTCCGGTTTTACCAGCGATATCAAGTCCAGAAACTCTCGCTTTCGAGCCGGATGCATGGCGTTTTGTACTAACTACATCTCGAAGCATATCTGTCACCATGTAAGCTGTATAATCGCTCATAGCAACAACAGGATCTTCTTTATAAGTAATTTTTGAACCATCTCGGAAAACAATTTCTTTAATCGTATACGGTTCATTATATACCCCATTATTACCGAAGGCAGCATAGGCTCCAGCCATTTGAATAGGAGATAAATTCACTTTCCCTCCACCGAGAGCATCTGATTCTACAATCGAATCAACATTTATACCTAATTTTGAAATAAATTCATGGGCTCTATTTAATCCTACTTCCTGTAACGTTTTTACTGCAGGAATATTACGGGATGCGTATAATGCTTCCCTTGCTGTAATGGAACCAAAATAACCATAGTCCCAGTTTCGTATTTGTGTCTTGCCATCGGAATAAGTATACGGTTCATCGACAATCGTTTTACCAGTAGACCATTTTAAATATTCAATGGCTGGACCATATGCGACTAATGGCTTCATTGTTGAACCAGGGTGGCGAGATTTTAAGTCATGGGCATAGTTATAACCTCTTTCTGCCCCGTAGTTACGGCCTCCACCAATGGCTCGTAATGCGCCGGATTTAGTATCAACAACGGCTACCCCCGATTGAATATTTTCCGTAGGGAAGTTTGACGGGTTGTTCATAATATTTTCAACGACTGATTGAGCTTTTGGATCCAATGTTGTGTATACTTTAATTCCTTCAGATAATAAGCTTGGATCCTTTTCCTCGATTTCAGATAATACAACATCTAAAAATCCATCATATTTTGTACCGGCTAAACTTTTTCGTTGCTCCTCTGGAAGGAGTCGGGAAGTTACATCAACTTTCTTTGCTTCTTCCGCTTCCGCTTCAGTAATTTTTCCATGTTGAACCATTAAATTTAAAACGATATCCCTTCTTTTTTGAGCACGGTCAGGGAATTTAAATGGATTATAATTGTTTGGACTTTGCGGCATACCAGCAAGAAGGGCAATTTCATCCAATTCTAATTCATGCAATTCTTTGCCGAAGAAGTAATCCGCCCCTGTAGCAAAGCCGTAAACATTACCGGACATTAAAATTTTGTTGAAATACATTTCAAAAATTTCTTCTTTATCGTATTGTTGTTCCAGTTGAATGGCTAACCATGCCTCTTGAGCTTTACGTTTTAACGTTTTTTCGTTACTTAAAAAGGAGTTTTTCACCACTTGTTGAGTAATCGTACTTGCTCCTTGGGAACCAAATCCGCCGGTTAAGTTAGCAATAACTGCACCGCCAAGTCGGAAAAAGTCAATTCCGAAGTGATCGAAAAATCGAACGTCTTCCGTTGCGAGAATGGCATCAACCATTTCTTGCGGTATTTCGTCATATTCGATGTACTTCCTATTTTGCACTCCAATCGTAGCGAAAAGTTCTCCATTCATGTCGTAAAACTCAGCTGAAATTGGGTCTTTTAATAATTCTTCATTCAATTCCGGTGCTGAACTAGCGTAATAAACGAATAGACCTGCACCAAAAGCAAATCCTGCAAAACCTAACAATAAAATCGATAGAATTGTCCATTTCACCCATTTTTTTAATGGTCTTTTTTGTTTTTTTCGTTGTGACTGTCTCATTTCAGATCGAGATCGTCGTCTTTCACTCACTGTTATCTCCTCGCTTTAATAGATTAACATTCATTGTTGTCAAACATTTTTTTAATTGCGGCTAAATAATCTATTCTAGGGTTGTAGCCCGGAATAATTTCGTAACTTTTTGTTTCAAAAGTGGTTAAAGGAATTGATTTTCGTCCACCCTGTTTCATATCGCACCATGCTTCGTACAATATGGTGAAGGGGAGTAAAAAGTAGCGATTCAGTTTAGAAAATCGCACAATTGTAAAAGCAATTCCTTGCTGATCTGTTACATTTTTCATATGGACAATTTGATGCTCATGAACATTTTTTAAAGGAAAGGAAGTTTTACTTTCCGTTTCTTTTGCTTCAAAATCGATATAGTATCCATTCCATACCCCGTTATAA
>JAAYHP010000014.1 GCA_012735355.1 Lysinibacillus sp.
ACCCAATAGCCATTGAAGATCGATTTTATCAATATGTTCCCTTTGGAACGGCGGGAATGCGCGGCATAGTTGGTGCAGGAACAAATCGTATGAACTTGTTCACGATTCGGCGAGTAGCGGAAGGATTAGCGTGTTTCATCGAATCCAAAGGAGAGGAAGCGAAGAAACGTGGCGTTGTCATTGCCTACGATACGCGGCATTTTTCTTACGAATTTGCAGTAGAAACGGCTCGAGTGTTAGGAGCACATCAAATTCATTCCTACATATATAAAGAACCTCGTCCAACTCCTCAATTATCCTTTACAGTCCGCGAGCTAAAGGCCTTTGCTGGTGTCGTTATTACCGCAAGCCACAATCCGAAACAATACAACGGGTTTAAAGTGTATGGGGAAGATGGTGCCCAACTCGTTCCACTAGCAGCAGAAAACATCATTCAACATATGAAAAAAATTGAAAACATTTTTGCGATTGAAGTTGGGGATGTAGCTCATTTAGAAGAGCAAGGACAGTTACATTGGATTTTAGAAGAGTACGATGAAAAATATTTATCAAACTTAATGAAGCTAAAAGAAAGTACGGAATTAGATTTAGGATTGACCTTCGTGTATACGCCTTTACATGGAACAGGTCTTGTCCCGATAACGGAGGGCTTGAAGCGATTCGGATTTTCAAATGTTCACATCGTTAGAGAACAAACAGTACAAGATGGTACCTTTTCAACTGTGGGTTACCCGAATCCGGAAGAGCCGGCTGCTTTTAAAATGGCGATGGAGTTAGGGGAAAAGGTGGGAGCTGATGTATTGTTGGCGACGGACCCGGATGCGGATCGTTTAGGGGTGGCGGTTCGGAGTGAGGATGGATATGAACTTCTCACCGGCAACCAGCTCGGCGCATTATTATTGCACTATATTTTAGAGATAAAAGAAGCCCAAGGAACTTTGCCGGAGCATGGTGTAATGGTCAAAACGATTGTCACTTCAGAAATGGGAACGGCGATAGCAAATCATTATGGTGTGGAAACAGTGAATACGCTAACGGGTTTTAAATACATTGCGGAAAAAATTGCTGAGTTCGAGCAATGTGGCGAACGCTCCTTCTTATTTGGATACGAAGAAAGTTACGGTTATTTAATTCAACCTTTCGTGCGGGATAAAGATGCGGTGCAAGTTGCCCTAAAAGTAGCGGAAATGGCTGCCCATTTTGCAGCAAAAGGAAAGTCGTTTGTGAAGGTGTTGGAAGAGCTTTATGAAAAGTTTGGCTATTACAAAGAAGCCCTCGTTTCAAAAGTGTTTGAAGGCAAAGATGGCCAAGAAAAGATGAATGGGATTTTACAAGACTTGCGAGAACATTTACCTATTGACATTGCAGGGGTGCCAGTTTCTCGGGTGGAGGATTATTTATTAGGTACAGCGAGCTTTTGTAATGGAACGATAGAGCGATTAACGTTGCCGAAAGAGAACGTGTTAAAGTTTATTTTAGAAGATGATTCGTGGGTAACGATTCGCCCTTCAGGCACAGAGCCTAAGTGTAAATATTATTTCGGCGTTGTGAAAAAGAGTGAAGAAGAAGCGGAGAGAAGCTTAAAGGAATTAATAAAAGCTGTGATGGATTAACGAAAGCAGTGGTGGATTAACCGAGCGCGAGTGTTAAGTGCCCGAATTAAGTAGTTCTGCGCCCGAAAGGTTAAGTTAACCGCCCGAAATGCGTGTTTCTGCGCTCGAAAGGTTATGCTAAGTGCCCGAATTAAGTAGTTCTGCGCCCGAAAGGTTAAGTTAACCGCCCGAAATG
>JAAYHP010000015.1 GCA_012735355.1 Lysinibacillus sp.
GTCTCGAGTTTCGGGCTGTTCCCGTTGGAGTCGCCCCGTCACTCCAATCAATTTTCGTTGCATATCATTTTTTTACTATGCTTCTTCACTGATTCTTAATTAAATTAGCTATATGTCCCAACCTCTATTTTATTATCCCATAATATGGTATCCTGAGTCAACGTAAATTGTTTCACCTGTCACACCGCGGGATAGTTCGCTAAGCATAACGATTGTCATATCTGCTACTTCTTCTTTGCTCACGTTACGTTTTAAAGGAGAAGTTTCTTCATATTTATGAAGGGCTTCGTTAAAGCTTGGTACACCTTTTGCTGCTAATGTGCGGATAGCACCAGCAGAAATGGCATTGACGCGAATTCCTTCTTTTCCAAGATCTGCAGCTAAGTAACGAACAGATGATTCTAGTGCTGCTTTTGCTACGCCCATCACGTTATAACCTTCAAGTACTCGTTCTGCTCCTAAGTAAGACATCGTGACAATTGAACCGCCTTCAGTCATATATGGACGAACTGCTTTTGCTACAGCTATTAATGAATAAGCGCTTGTGTCTTGGGCGAAAGCATAGCCTTCTCGAGAAGTTTCCACGAAGCGATTTTTTAAATCTTCCGCGTGAGCAAAGGCAACGGAATGCACAAGCCCGTGAATCACACCATATTTTTCACCAATTTCTTTGAAGGCATTTTCAATGGATTCATCGCTGTTTACGTCGCATTGAACGATTGTTGTATTGTAATCTTGATAATATTCTAAAATTTTTTCTAAATTTGCTTTTGAACGATCTTTTCGATAAGTAAAAATTACGTTAGCTCCTACTTCTAAAAGTCTTTTCGCAATTCCCCATGCAATACTTCTTTCATTTGCAACGCCCATTACGACGATGTTTTTATTTTTTAAATTTAAAATATCCATGTACTTAACTCCTTTAACATCAGTTATTAGTACCAACTACTAAATAGATTTTAACAGTAATAAATTTAAAAATCAATGTATATAGTTTGGTTTTTATCATTGTCTTCAGAGATGGAGTGTTCGCTTGGGCGTAAAACGAAGTAATACGGGCGAATAGCGACTTGCGTCGGTCGCATAGGGTTCCAACCTCGGGCGGTAGAAGATACGTACGGGCACATAGTCTCTTTACTTGAGTAAAAAGGCTTCCCTCCTCGTGCAGGAGATCATACCCCTGATTCACGTCCAAACGAATCCTTTCTTTCTCCAACCATCTTTTATTTAGCTGGATTTTAATAGTTTATTGTGTCACTATTTACGTAATGGTATATATAAGTTTACATATTACTGGAGTGTGAAAACATGAAGGAGCAAAGAGAATACATACTAGAAATTGTTTTAACTTTGATTGGCTGGTATTTTGTATTGTTTGGAATGAAACCGTTTATTCAACAACAAGATTTGACTTTGCATTTTGGTAACGCCATATTAGCTTTTCTATTATTGTTAGGAAGCGGACTCATTATTTCTTATTTTGTCGCTTTATTTATGAAAAATGATAAAGTGGATGATAAAAAGAGAAAACAAATGGGGATTTTAACAGGGCTTATTGGTGGCACGTTGCTCCTATTAAGCGTTGTTTCAGTATTCATAACGCCTTTTGGTCAAGCATTTGAACTTTCCCACTACACGCTATTTGGAGTTGGATGTTTTTTCCTCTTAGCGTCTTATTTATTGAAAAAGATGCGGATGGCGAGTAGTAAGGACAATCGAAAATTATAAAAAAACGAAAACAGGTGCTACTCGCTAATGAGTGCACCTTATAATATATCGTTCTTCTAATCTTCTAAAAGAAGAATCGACTATTCAAATTTTAAAGCATCGCCATCAAATGGTTCGTCCGCCACTTTAATGGAATCTGTAGGACAGCCTTCGAATGCATCCTGCATATCTTCTAGTAAATCTTCTGGTACTTCCGCAGTCCCCATGTTATCATCTAAAATAACAAAGGCTATACCTTCATCATCGTAATCATAAATATCTGGGGCAGCGGCACCGCAAGCGCCACAAGCAATACATGTATCTTTATCTACAATTGTGTATTTTGCCATTTATATCTCTCCTTTTTCTATCCGAGCTTCTTAATAAGCTTCTTTCTTATTCTAAAACTGTTTATTTGACTTTTCAACATTAAGACGACGAAAATGGAGGTACTGATTTGATATTTCAGTATTTAGTCCTAGAAATTTTAAAAAAAATCGAAAATGAACGTACGATTTCATCTCCATATCATTTATTAAATGGGAAACGCTCTGGCCACACTATTCAAGATGTTGGCATTTTTCATTTGCATTCTTATTTCGGTATTTTGCCAAAATTGGAACGCTGGCGTTATGATGAGACAATTCAAAATCTTATTGAACAACAATACATAATATTAAAGGAAAATAGCTATTTTCAAATAACGAATAAGGGATTAGAAGCTCTTCAAAAATATAAATCATTGCCATTTAACGGATGGAAGTATCGAGGGAATGAACATATTTTTTTCTCAAGATTATCTCTAACCGTTCAAAGCCTGTCCCATGCAAGAGCGAACGTTATGTCCTTTCGACCAGTTCAGAAGGATGAAGGGATTCAGCAATGGGTACGAAATTTTCTATTAAAAAATCAATATAAATCAGGTCGTATACAGCAACACTTATATAACGAAATAATTCAAAGTTTATCAAATGTAGCAATCGAAGAAAGGGCTAAAGATATCGCTGTGAAGCGTCTTGCAGGATACGAAATCTCTGGCATTACGTGGCAACAAATCGCTTTAGAAGAAAAATTGCAAGAAATGGACGTTCAGCTTCTTTATGTGGCATGCCTTCATCAGTGGCTAAATGAAATTATCGACAACTCTAAACAATATCCTTATTTATTTCAATTAGCAGAAAACGTTCGCGTAGATATCCCGTTAACAGGTTCAGCTTATCAAACGGCCATGTTATTCAAAAAAGGCTACTCCATCGAGCAAATTTGTCATATACGTAAGCTAAAACAAAGCACGATTGAAGATCATTTAATAGAGCTGGCGATGCACGACCCGACATTTCCTATCGAACAATTTATTTCGAAAGAAGACATTCGACAAGTTTATGCAGCAACGGAAGACTATGATACGAAGAAGTTAAAAATCCTTCATGAAGTACTTCCCCATTTATCTTATTTTCAATTGCGCCTA